>CADBCZ010000013.1 GCA_902793335.1 uncultured Lachnospiraceae bacterium | reverse complement strand
CGTCAGTACTTGGCGAACGGATACTTTATTAAAGTATTCGTGAGTTTAGTACTGCTACGTAATGCAATGATAGTGCGAACGGGTCCCGAAGCAATTATGACTGTCACTGGAGCCGTAAACAATATCAATATCTATAAAAGTTTCGACCACAACTTGTAATCAATAATAATTGTGCGTCTGTCATACAAACAGCTTAAACAAATCCAAATTTATAGATTAGTATATCACCAAACACCCTAAAATTCTATTGCCTAATTAAGGTAACATTATTCATATCATCTTTTTCTGAAATCACTTATAAAAACTATATCGTTTTCGTTTATTACTGTATCACCTGTGGGAAGTATCGGTGTACCATTACGCTTGATCAGAACTATAAGCATTTTTCTTGAAATATCTAATTCTTTTATAGCCAATCCCTTCCACAAATGCTCCTTACTAATATTAACCTCCGTTAAATGCATCGGTCTTCCTGTGTCAAGTAACTCTGAACCCAACACCAGGACATCTCCTTCTAAAAGCTTTACATTTCCTTTAGGAATAATTTTTTCTTCTCCTCGTTCTATCAGCGCAATCATAGTACCGGCAGGGAGACCTAAATCTTTAATCATTTTACCAACCCATTGATCCCTAGCCTTCAACACAATCTCGATGAAGTGTACATCATGTTCATCAGCAAAATCTCCCAACTCAGTCAACCTTGTGTATTGTTCAACAAAACCCGCTGAAATGATACCTGTCGGAATAGCAACCATTCCAACTCCGAGAAATGCAATCATTATTCCAAAAAATTTCCCAAGAGTTGTAACTGGATAGATATCACCGTATCCTACTGTAAGCAATGTTGACGCTGCCCACCATATCCCCGAGAAAGCATTCTGAAAAACATCAGGCTGAGCCACATGTTCAACACTGTACATGCATAAACTCGAAGCAACCATTAGAACAATTATAATAAACACCGATGACATCAGTTGCTGTTTTTTCGAAGAAAGCACTACTGTAATAACATTTAATGAATCATAATAGGCATTGATTCTAAACAATCTCATTATTCTTACCACGCGAAACATTCGAAAAACTGATGCCCCGGAAGGAAAAAACACCGGCAGATAATATGGCACAAACGATAATATATCAACTATACCTGCGAAAGACAGCGTATATTTTCTAATTGCCACTCCCGTCGAAACATCCGAATACAATTCATCTGCGGTTAAAATTCGTAATATAAAATCAATAGCAAAAAAAGCCACCGTTATTTTCTCAACTAATGCGAACGCAGCTCCATATTGCGCGTTCAAATTATCATAGGTATTAAGAATAGCTGCTGCAAGATTAATTATTAGTGCACCTGTACTGATAACATCATAAGCCTGATTGATTGGTTCATCGATTACCCCGACAGATACCATTGAAAATATTCTTTTTCTGATTTTTTTCCATTTACCACTCTCTAGCACTATTATTACCTCATAATAAAATCCGAAAAATATATATACAAATAAATGTTACCACAGCATTCTACAAATAATAAAATGCTGTGGTATATTATTTTCATTACTATAAATTTTTAGCGTGGACACCGTTATAATATTATAAGAGTAATTATTATAAATTATCAATAACAGTTTCCACTACACTTCAACCCTTGCTTGGCATCATGGAAATAATACGTCCCGCAAAATCATTAAAGTTCTGTGTCTGTAAAATAACACGTCCCGGTCCTGTAAGTTTGGTTATGAAAAGACCTTCTCCTCCGAAGAAGATATTACCAAGTCCTTTAACTGTCTCAATCTCATAATTAACTGATTTATCAAAAGCGACCACATTACCTGTATCTACTTTAATAACCTCGCCTGCAGCAAGCTCTTTAACTACCTGATCACCGTCAACCTCAAGAAATGCATATCCATCTCCCGAAATATCTTCTAAGATAAAGCCTTCACCACCAAAGAAACCTGATGATAATTTCTTAGTCAATGTAACACTTACATTAACACCTTCCTGTGCACATAAAAATGCTTTCTTCTGTGCAATAATACCAGGAGTACCCGTCAAATTAACAGGAATAACATCACCCGGAACCGTTGAACCAAAAGCTATTTTTGCACCATCTACCTGCGAAGTATATGTAGCCATAAACAAAGACTCTCCGGCAAGCATTCTTCCAAGTCCTTTCATCAGACCACCCTTTGTGTTGGTACTCATATTAATTCCTTCTGTCTGCCATACCATACCCCCACTCTGAGTATACATTGCTTCTCCACTGTTAAGCGTAACTTCGACAGCAGGAACTGTCTTTCCAATAATCTCGTATTGCATTGTCAATACCTCCTCTTTTAGATAATACGATGTAATATACATCCATAATATATATGCGAATGTCTGCTAAAGACATTACTGCATCACATTCCTTTGGCTTTTCTTGTACAAGCTTTCATTGCCTCAAAAACAGCACTGCGCATACCTTTTTCCTCTAATACACGAACAGCCTCAATAGTTGTTCCGGCAGGAGAACAAACCATGTCTTTTAACTCACCCGGATGTTTGCCGGTCTCTAATACCATCTTGGCACTCCCAAGTACTGCCTGTGCCGCAAACTCATACGCCTGCGCCCTTGGCATTCCATCGGCAACAGCCGCATCTGCCATAGCTTCAATAAACATAAATACATACGCCGGTGAACTTGAGCTGACTGACACTACCACATCCATAAGATTTTCAGATATAACTTCACATCTGCCAAACCCCTTCAGAAGATTAACCACCGTTTCAAGTTCTTCCTCAGTTACAAACTCATTATAACATGCAGCCGTTATTCCCTCGCCAACCAATGCCGGTGTGTTAGGCATTGTTCTTACTATCTTAGTATTCTTACCAAACTGCTCTGCTACCCACGCAAGAGTCTTACCCGGAGCTATTGTAACAATAATCTGTTCATCTCTCACACACTCTCTGATGCCGGCAATCACCTGCTCATAGTACTGAGGTTTTACAGCAAGTACAACCACATCCGCCTTTGCAACTACTTCGTTATTGTCGGCAGTAACTTCTATACCTAAAGAAGTCTTTGCTTTATCTCTGCACCCCTCCAATACATCTGAACCAATTATGTCTTTCTTATCAACTATGTTATTTGCAATAATTCCCTTCATCATCGCACTAGCCATATTACCGCATCCGATAAAACCCAATTTCATCTTAATAAACACCTCCGGAATCTTTCTTATAATCATAACATACTCATTTAATTTACCACATTTCATACAAAAAGTCTATTGCGATAAAAAGAAAAAAGGACATCTAAAAGATGTCCCCAATTCTCTGATATACATATAAGCACTAATTAAAGATTAACGCTACCCTGCTCACCATCAGCTGTATAATAGATCATTCCTTCTTCAGGCTTAACATAAATGTTAAGTTCCTTTACAGACTTCTTACCAACTGACTCTGCAACCTTAGCCTTAATATCATCAGTTGTGATCTCATAACCAAAGCACTGAACAAATACTGTCTCAGTTGTCTTCTTAGCAGTTGTCTTCTTGGCAGTTGTCTTTGTTGTAGCTGCTTTTGTTGTTGTTGCTTTCTTAGCAGGTGCTTTCTTCTCTGCTGTTGCCTTTGTTGTTGTTGCTTTCTTAGCAGGTGCCTTCTTAGCTGCTGTCTTTGTTGTTGTTGTTGCTTTCTTAGCAGGTGCTTTCTTCTCTGTTGTATCCTTAGTTGCTGCTGCTTTCTTAGCTGCTTCTACCTTAGCCATTGCTGCTTTAACCTGCTCTTCCTTCTTTGTTGCCATGATACACATCCTCCATTTTCTTGTAACTAACGTAAATCAGTTATTATTGTATGCACGATTTCACCTTTGTTGCCTATGTTCACTGTCAATAGTACTCCAAAACAAGCGATTTTGCAACTTTTTACTAAATTTTCTCTAGTATCGACAAGCAGCTAATTAAAATAACTAAAGTTTCGTAACAATATGCACAAAAAAAGAGGACAGTTGTAAAACAATCCATCCTCTTCAAAAAATTAACCTTAGTTAAAATATCTATCAAGAAGTCCTTTGAATGCTTTTCCATGTCTTGCTTCATCTCTTGCCATCTCATGGACTGTATCATGAATAGCATCAAGATTAGCAGCTTTAGCACGTTTTGCCAAATCGGTCTTTCCAGCTGTTGCGCCATTCTCAGCCTCAACTCTCATCTCGAGATTCTTCTTGGTAGAGTCAGTCACAACCTCTCCCAGCAATTCAGCAAATTTAGCTGCATGTTCAGCCTCTTCATAAGCAGCCTTCTCATAATACATACCAATCTCCGGATAGCCCTCTCTAAATGCTACTCTTGCCATTGCAAGATACATACCAACTTCTGAACACTCACCTTCGAAGTTAGAACGAAGATCAGCTATAATATCTTCACTTACACCCTGCGCAACCCCAACAACGTGCTCTGAAGCCCATGTAAGATCTCCACTCATCTCTTTGAATTTCTCAGCAGGCGCATGACAAACAGGGCATTCATCAGGTGCCTTATCTCCCTCATAAACATATCCACAAACATTACAGACAAACTTCATAAAAATACCTCCTACTATGTATAATTTCGTATTATAAAACGATACAATCCAAACCCAACGTATCATTTAAACACTGGATAAATGATACCATTTATCCAGTGTAAAGTCAAACAAAATGCTCTATTTCACAACGATTTCACGAAGACATCAGTATATTTACAATGTCTCCTAAATGCATTCCATTTGAGGCCTTAACCAAAAGTATATCCTCAGGCTGTAAAAGCGCCACAAGGCTCATTGCTGCCTCTTCATTATCTGAAAATGCATATGCTCTTACCTTATCCGAACCACTCTGTATCATCTCATCCCTAATGTACGCTCCAAGCTCACCGATAACATACACCTCATCAACCGGTTTACCCAAAAGAAATCTTCCAATATCTCTGTGATATGCTTCCGAGTCTTTTCCAAGTTCCAACATGTCACCAAGCACAACAACCCTCTTTCCTTTACAAGGCATATCACAAAGTACATTAATACTCGCTTTCATCGAATCAGGACTTGCATTATAGGTATCATCAATAATTGTAAATTTACCCTCTGCACGAATTATCTTCTGTCTTGGTCCCTCATATGAACTCATATGTTTAGCTGCCTGCTCCAACGAAACCCCATTCTCATTAGCAACAGCCAGGGCTGCTACACAATTGGCTACATTGTGTTTTCCAAACGCCTTTAATTCAACCCCTACCTGTTGTACTCCATGCACACAAGTAAATGTAGTATGATCACTGTGATAACAGATATCCTTTGCATAATAATTACACCACGGCTCTGTTCCATAAAAAATAGTTTTACAACTAAGGTGCTCTGTATCTACAGCATCCTGAAGCATATCATCATCACCATTTAAGAACAATACTCCATCTTTTTTCATAGAATTAACTATGGACAATTTTTGATGTCTTATGTTCTCTCTGGTTTTCATAAACTCAATATGAGCAACACCTATAGTTGTCACAACAGCCATATCCGGTCTTACCATATTCGATAAAATATCCATCTGTCCATCTTCGCTTATACCAAGTTCTAAGACCGCTATCTCATCATCACTGCTCATGCGTGAAAGCGTTATGGGAACACCGATCTGAGAATTAAAATTCTTTTCAGTCTGATAGGTTTTCTTTCCTGCTGATAAGGCATGTGCTATCATAGTTCTGGTAGTCGTCTTTCCAACACTTCCGGTAACCGCAACTATCGGAACGTCTATAAGACGGGTACGCATACCCTCACCAATTCTCTGTAAAGCATCCTGAGTATCATCAACCCTTATATACGGTTTCTGTGCAACCACTATTCCATCATGTTCCGAAGTAAGTGATGCTGCACCCTTTTCGAGTGCTGATTCAATAAATCTGTGAGCATCCACATTTTCACCTATTATAGGTACAAAGAGGTCGCCTTCCTTAATCTCCTTAGAATTAATGCAAACATCAGTGACAACCGTATTTTCATCGCCACACAGCAGTACTCCTCCGGTCATCTCAACTATGTCTTTAACAGTAATATTTTCCATCATATACCTCACTCTTTATTTTAATAAATGAATCATCTACTCACTAATTTGATTCAACATATTCTCAAGGTATCTTGCAACACCATTTTCTTCATTTGAAGGAATAACAGAATTAGCCATGTTCTGTATTTCAGGATGTGCATTATTAACAGCGTAAAAATAATCACATGCATCATACAAGGATACATCATTAAGATTATCTCCAAATCCCGTCACACTGTCATATCCACCCTTCTCTCTTAAATAGTTGATAGCCTCTTTTTTAGATGCCTTATCACTGTATATCTCTAATATATAATACTCATCATTATACACATCCGGATAGAATTCGGTCTTTACTCCCTTTACAACAGTAAGTTCTCTTCTTAATCCTTCGAGTTTGTCCTTGGATTCTCTAAGCATGCAGGAAAGAATATTATCCTTTGCAACAAGACTCAAATCCTCAACCTCAGTAAACCTTTTATCGTATTTCATAATCCATTCATTACGAAAATAATTAAGCGACTTAGATTCAACACTGTCAAAATAAGCTGTAAAACCTCTATCTTTTATCGCATATAAGAAACACGAAAGTCCTCTTGTTTTGATTAGTCCAAGAATAACCATCACAACAAGTTCTTCAAGATATTCTTCTTTGATATATTCATCCTTTTCAATGTCATATATCAGAACACCGTTCATAAGTGTGATCGGCAATTTCAGATTAAGAGGTTCTAATATCTTAAGAGCTGTCGCCGGAGTTCTTGCAGTGGAAATAGTAAAATCAATTCCCTTATCTATACAGTTATTGATCACCTCAACAGTCTCATCGCTAAGTCCTGCCGCTTTATTAAGTAATGTTCCATCCAGATCACTTACAAATAATCTCTTCATCAGTTCTCCTTTATCAAACACTATAAACAATTACATCCTGTATGAGTTTATCACACGTAATACACGAAAACAAGATTATTTTTCGTCCCAAAAACTCCGTATCCGTTCCGACACAGTATCAAGATTTACGACAATATAGTCTTCCCACTCAGCCGGAAAAGTATTGACTACCTGCCTCGTTATAAACCTCTTATCCAACAAAAGAACAATGCCCTCATCATCCATTGTACGTATAACGCGGCCCGCCGCCTGTAAAACCTTATTCATTCCCGGATACAGATATGCATATTCAAACCCCTTATCTTCCCGTGCATCAAAGTAATTCATTTTTATCTCATTTTCGTTACAAACCATAGGCAGTCCTGTTCCGACTATGGCTGCTCCTATCAGATGTTCTCCTGTAAGATCTATGCCTTCAGAAAAAACACCACCTAAAATGCATAAGCCTAGTACAGGACTATCCGTCTGTTTAAATTTTGATATAAATTCTTCTCTTTCCTCCTCACTGAAATCAGGTTTCTGAACAATAACGTCTGTACCGTAGAAAAGAGAATCATCACACCCGCATTTATATACATCATTGAGCATTTTATAAGATGGAAAAAAGGCCATGTAATTACCCTTCTTTTCCTGAATCATTTTATCTATATACAATGCAATCTTTCTGTACATTGCCGGTGTCCTCAACTTATATCTGCTGCTCACGTCAATCCCTGTAATTATCTGCCTGTTCTTTTTTGGAAAAGGTGAGGGGATATATATAGCACCATCTGCCTCATCATCATGTAACAATTCCTTGTAGTAGTTAATCGGCAGCATTGTAGCGGAAAAGAATATTGTTGAATTACCCTTTTCAATACAATCCGAAAGGTTTCTTGCCGGATGAATACAATATAATTTCAGCATAAATGTAGACGAATCAATCTGCTCACCATATATCTCATAGCTCTCATCCATCAATTCATATATGTTGAGAAACTGATTAATCTGAAAATAAAAATCAAGTATATCGTCCTTATATGGTTTAAGCGTGCCAATATCTTTGCTCTCCTCCATAAATGATTCCAAATGAGCATGTAATCTTAACAGTTTAAGATACAAAGAATCTATATCAGAAACGATAACATAGCCTTTATCATTGTTACATTTTTTCTTTATTTCCAAAAGATCCCGGTTGCATCCTGCTAACAACCTGCATATCTTGGAATTATATGGCATTAATAGTTTTCTTATTTTCAGGAAATCCTCCTTATATATACTCGCACTGTACATAGACGATGCCCTGTCAACAAGATTATGTGCCTCATCTGTAAGGAATATATACTCGCCCTTGGATCCTTCGCCAAAATATCTTCTAAGTTTTACCCTCGGATCAAATACATAATTGTAGTCACATATTATGCCATCCACATAAAGACTTACATCCAATGACAGCTCAAAAGGACAGACCTTATGTTTGTCTGCATATTGAAGAAGAACATCCCGCGTTATATTATCTTCGTTTAAAAGACAATCATACATCGCCTCATTTATCCTGTCATAATGCCCCTTTGCGTAAGGACAATAATCAGGATCACAGTTTGTCTCATCCATAGGACAGATTTTTTCTTTTGCAGTGATCAATACACTCCTAAAGTGAAGACCATTATCTCGCAGTATCTCCAAACCGTTAAGAGCAACACTTCTTGCAACGGTCTTCGCTGTCAGATAAAATATCTTCTCTCCATAACCGTCACCCATTGCCCTGACAGAAGGAAACAACGCTGCCATCGTCTTTCCTATTCCAGTAGGGGCCTGCACAAAAAGATTTTTTTTATCCTTGATTGAAAGATATACCATTGCAGTCATATCCTTCTGACCCGGACGATACGAATACGGAAACTCCAGTGTCTCTATGGATTCATTCCTCTTCTTGCGATTATCAACTTCAAACTGAACCCATTTGCAATATTCTTCCACCATATTGTCAAACCAGTCCTTAAGCTCTTCATATGAGTATGTTTCCGTAAACCTTTTTATCTCTTCCGTATCAAGATTACAATATGTCATTTGCACGGATATTTCGGATAAACCTTTTTGTCCTGCATATATATATGCATAACACATAGCCTGTGCCTTATGAACATAAACCGGTTCCGTAATACTATCAAGCTTTTTGTAGACACCTTTAATCTCGTCAATCGTAACAATATTATCCTCGGTCAAAATCCCGTCTGCCCGTCCCTCAATTGTAAGGGTAAAATCCGTTCTATCAATTATAATTTTCAACGGAACCTCAGCCTGATAATTAATTCCCATTTTTCCCTGAATTTTTCTGTGTATACGGCTGCCAGCCTGCATAGCATCCTTGGAAAACGAGCCTTCCCCTCCGGTTATATCACCTTTTCTAAACAGAAATTCAACTATCCCTCGAACCGAAATATTAATCTCATACATATCTATCCCTGCAAAAATTAAATATAGTTAATTTATTTTAAATATACGACTGCCTTGCCAACTTTCTCAGAAACCTCTTTACCTTCAAGCAACTCAAGCAGCTTCAATCCAAAATCAATACATGTTCCCATTCCACGACTTGTAATAAATTGTCCATCATGTACAACTGAATCTGTTTTTTTATTAGCGCCTGTCAATCCATCTTCAAGCCCCGGATAACAGGTTGCATTTTTACCTTCAAGCAACCCCTTTTCTCCATAAACTGTCGGAGCAGCACATACAGCTGCAAGATATTTACCATCTTCATGATATCTTCTTATCAATTGGTCCAAACCGGCATGTGCTTTAAGATTTGTAGTTCCGGGCATACCTCCCGGTAAAATAAGCATATCGGCATCATTTAAATCTCTCTCTCCAAATATTCTGTCCGCCCTTATCGTTATACCATGAGAGCCGGTAACATCATAGTCGCCTGAAACCGAAACTGTTATACAATCTACTTTCCCACGTCTCAACAAGTCTACTACCGTAAGCGCTTCCACCTCTTCAAAACCCTCTGCATAAAATAAATAAGCCTTCTTCATCGTAATATACCTCCCGCAATATTAAGTATTATTTTGACACAACAAAATATATCATAAATGCATATAATCTTCAATAAAAGTTGTTATCACCACAACCAATCTATGGTATATTATTAATAATCACATAAGATATAGACAATTTAATTAAAATACAAAAAACATCAATAAGGAGACAATTATGGAAATAGAAAGAAAATATTTGATAAAAAAAGAATCATTGCCCAAAAACTATCAGGAATGCCCCTCTAACGAATTAGAACAGGCATATATTATAACCGAACCGGTTTTAAGAATCAGAAAAAAAGACGACGAATATATACTTACATATAAAGGTCCGGGATTCATGTCAAGACAGGAGGAAGAATTCCCACTCACAAAAGAAGCTTACGAAAAATTGCTCACAAAATCAGAAGGCATAACTATATGCAAAACCAGATATAAAATCCCCGACAATGATCTTACAATAGAACTGGATATATTCAAAAAGGATCTTGAGGGACTAATTTTAGCCGAGGTTGAATTTGATAATATTGATGCCGCCAATTCATATACACCTCCGACGTGGTTTGGCAGAGATGTAACAAATGAGGGGACATATCACAACTCTTCTTTAAGTTCACTTACGAAAGAAGAACTTATAAAGATCTTGGAGGAGGCACAAGCTTAAAGTAAGCTCTATTCATAATAAGCACAGTGACTATCATCGCAAATGTACTTCCTGCCATTACAAATATCGGACCACCTATGAAATTTGCAACTGCCATAACGATAGAACCTATCGTCTGTGCAAACAAAGCAATCTTGAATATAATTCCATATGAAATATTTGCCGTCATCACTCTCGACAAAATATACAAAATCAGTGCATAAAACAGTGCCGACATAAGATACCTTAACAAGGTTAATATATACATTAAAACATATAGAACAAACAATCCAAAATATATTATCGGAGCTATGCCGGCAATGGTTTCATTATTGACAGTCGCATTTTTAAAATCCGAAAACTTCTGTTCCTGAACAAGTCCGCTTACTCCCGATAAGTTATTATAAGTGATAATATTATTCTTACTTATCAACAACACACTAAGCATGTCCTTAGATATATCATCCTCAGAAAAACTCTCTTTAGATGTATCAACAAGGATATATAAGCCACTATCCTCATCTTCTTTTTCATACTTTTTAGAAACCTCCAACTGGCCGTCTTTTAGCGAAAAAGAAGGCAGCTCTTTCATTATATAGTTACGCACTCCACCATATCCTGCAACAGCGGCCAATCCCGGGATTCCATATTGAATCAGACTGGTCAACAGAACAAGAAACATAATATATGATATTATTTTTCCTGCAGAAAGCTTCAAAAGCAGGTTATACTCTCCCGGTGCAAACATTGCTGTTATATATCTGTCAGCAAAACCTAAGTTTTCGTTTTTTGAGTTATCGCTATTATTACTCATATCTTCACTATTCATACTAAAACCTCATATCCTTAAAATGATCTACTATTAGTTATACACTTAAATCAACTCATTTTCAATCATAGGAATTATTATTGTAATAACTGTACCTTTGTTTTCTTTTGAAATTATTTCCGTCTTAGCCCTACATTTATCCTTTAAAATCTCAAAAAGATTTTTAATAGATGTTGAACTCGTATTTTTTAGGTTAGCTGTATCAAAGCCTATACCTGTATCAATTATCTGTATCGCGTAGCCCTCTTCTCTGTTATAACTCCTGACAACAACATTCCCTTTATTATCTTTCCCACCTATACCGTATTTAACCGCATTTTCCACCAAAGGTTCTATTGTATTTCTCGGAATCTTAAAGTCCTTAACCTTGCTCTCAATAACAAATGAAAATCCACTATTTCTTGTTTTCTGCAGGTTAAGATAGGCCATAATGTGTTCCAGCTCTTCCGAGAATAAAATTATCTCTCCCCGACTGTTCATTGCTTTTATATTATTTTTAACATACACAGAAATGTAATAAATCATTTTTGTGCTGTTGTCAGAGCCTGACTTAATAAGTTGTTGAAGTGTTTGAAAAGATGCAAACAAAAGATTTGGATTAAAGCCATCAATCACTTCCTGCTGTATTGCATTTTTCATTCCCATAACATCTGCATTATCGGTTTCATTTACAGGTAACACCTGCTTAATTCCATAACTTACCAAAATGCCAAAATAAATGATACTACCAATTATCACAGGCATAAAAACCGGAACATTGTCAGCATGTGTAATATATAAAACAAGCTCTAATACAGCAGTACCTACAAGTATCAGATTCGAGATAAATACAGGTCTGCCGCCTTTTTGTCTGTAATCGTAAGCGGCACTGCCAAGAAGCAATGTATATATTATCAAGCCTACACCTGACAGTGTAATTGCTATACGATAGATAAACGCAAATGATACAAGTTTAAACCAGGAAAGAATTATTATACTGATAAACTCTATGCAGTAGATAACTATTCCAATATCTATGACCTTGAGTACCTTAACGCGATTGAGCATACATCTTATTACCAGAAGATGCATTACAGTAATTGTGACAGTAATAACCGTACGAAGAAAGTAATTGAATAATTCCCAATGAATTAATGTACGGAACAACGTGCTGAATACACATAAGAGAATACCTGCAAACATAATCTCGCATCCAATATAATTGAGCAGTAATTTTTTGGGAGCATTGCTTTTAACAGAAATGATGATAACATATAAAATGATACTCAGCAGAATCAAAAATATACCATATATCACCAGCCAACCGTCAGTTTTAAATGCATCAGACACCAATTCCGTATAATTGCCAATCCCTATATCGTCCAATACAACCCTATCTTCTTTATCATTTTTTACCTTGATAGTCAGAGTTTCATTTGCATATTGATGATCAATCCGGACTATATGTAATGGAAATGAAATATCATTTTCATCACTTTGATATATCAAATCTCTGTTTGCCAGGATCTCTATCATCTGATTTTCAGAGTTAAAAACAATATACTGCTCTTCGTCATTAAAATCGGGAATTTTATGAGTAAGCGTGACAACCTTTTGAGCCATAATATCAAAGGAATTCGGAAGATTAAGCACTTCCGTTACAGTCTTATTTCCTTCTTTGTCATCAGAAATTCCGTACTTTCTCCATTTAGCATCATCTAACGTCTCATAAGATGCTATCCATCCATCTGAAAAACTGTCAAGACCATCCAACTTTCCCTTTAAAATAATGGCATCGTCATTACCGGTTATCAGAAATGTCGCAATAAGCAGCATAGATACAACCAGAAAACCAATTATGATATGCAGTTGTCTGTTACTAAAATGAAACATTTCAACAAACTCCTAAACCGTTACTGTCTTCTTTAATACAAACATTAATTTTTACTACTGTACTTTTATTACATCTGCTTTAAAAGATTAACCATCTCAATAGCACCAAGTGCGCAATCATATCCCTTATTACCTGCCTTAGTACCTGCGCGCTCAATAGCCTGCTCAATATTCTCTGTTGTCACTACACCAAACATTACCGGAACACCTGTGTTAAGAGAAACCTGTGCAATTCCCTTTGATACTTCATTGCACACATAGTCATAATGGCTTGTTGCACCACGTATTACAGTTCCCAGACAGATAACTGCATCATATTTTCCTGACTCTGCCATCTTTTTTGCAGCCACAGGTATTTCAAATGCGCCCGGAACCCATGCAAGAGTAATATTATCCTCAGGAATATCATGTCTTGTAAGTCCGTCAACTGCACCACCGATAAGTTTTGAAACGATAAATTCATTGAAACGGGCTGCAACGATACCCACCTTCATGTCTTTTGCTACTAATTTTCCTTCTAAAGTGTTCATTTTTATTTCCTCCTATTTTTTAACTTCATTCACTAGGTTATTGTGAAACTCAAATTTTCTTTTTTGCTTTTGTGTATGCTATACAGATCCAAAAAAGACGCGTTCTCACTCCGTTGCTCACGTAGCGGTACTAAATTCGCAGTAAACTGCTCATTAAGTACCGACGGTCGCAAAGGGTCTGTTTTTTGGATTCTGTATAGCATGCACAACGCAATTCACAATTCTTAGAGTTCCACAATTGCCTGTCTACTTCATTTATTGATTCTACAAGTTACAGAATTATTAAAAAAATACTCGTCATAAAACATTATAGATTGAGGATGTGTCCCATCTTATCCTGTTTTGTCTTTAAATAAAATGCATCGTATGCACCCGGCTCCATGATTATCGGAACACGTTCCTTTATTGACAAACCATAGCCCTCAAGTCCGTATACCTTAAGCGGATTGTTAGTCATCAGTCTAAGCTCTTTGATACCAAGATCAACAAGTATCTGAGTTCCTATAGTATAGTCTCTTGCATCCTCCGGGAATCCAAGTTCAAGATTAGCTTCTACCGTATCTCTCCCCTGATCCTGGAGCTCATAGGCACGAATCTTATTGATAAGACCGATTCCTCTACCTTCCTGTCTAAGATAAAGTAACACACCTCTACCCTCTTTGGCAATCATCTTCATTGCGGCATCATACTGCTGTCCACAGTCACATCTTGCGGAACCTAACGCATCTCCCGTAAGACATTCAGAGTGTACTCTGCAAAGCACCGGCTTGCCATCTGTAATATCACCTTTGACAAGCGCAACGTGATGCTCACCATTTAATTTGTTGACATATCCATGTATAGTAAACTCACCATAACGTGTAGGCATCTTTGCCTTTGCAACGCACTCAACAAACACTTCATGTTCTTTACGATATTGAACAAGATCTTTGATAGTTCCGATTTTCAGGCCATGTTTTTTTGAAAATTCAAACAGGTCATCCTTTCTTGCCATCATACCGTCATCCTTCATGATCTCACAGCAAAGACCTACCGGTTTAAGTCCGGCAAGCTTCATGAAATCAACTGTCGCTTCAGTATGTCCCTGTCTCTCTATAACTCCACCCGGTCTTGCCTCAAGTGGAAACATATGGCCCGGTCGTCTGAAATCTTCAGATTTGACACCATCTTCTACAAACTTTCTTGCAGTAATTCCTCTCTCATAAGCCGATATACCCGTAGTGGTACTTACATGGTCGACCGAAACAGAAAATGCCGTACTGTGATTATCTGTATTGGTTATACACATCTGTGGTAGATTAAGCTTTTCTGTGTAGCTTGCATCCATCGGCATACATATAAGACCTCTTGCATATGTCGCCATGAAATTCACATTTTCAGTTGTGGCAAATTCTGCTGCACAGATGACATCTCCTTCATTTTCTCTGTCTTCATCATCAAGAAGAACTACACACTTGCCGGCGGCAAGATCTTTTGCAAGTTCTTCGGGGGTATTAAAGTTTGACATTGTGATACTCCTCCTGTAAATCTATTTAATAATTAGTTTTTACTAATAATATTTGCTTATGTGTATATTTACAGTTCCCACGCAGGTACGCAGCACAAGGCATGCCCTGTCTCTAACCTCATGCTTCGCATTCGCTAAGAGAGAGGGGATCTCGCTGCTCGTCGCACGCAGCGGTACTAAATTCGCATTAATAATGCTCATCAAGTACCGGCGGCTCCAAAGCACCATGCGTGCGTAAGCTGTAAATATACACAACGCAATTGGCAATTCTTTAAGATGAAAAAACTTCTATATAGCTATCCTATAATTAAAACAATGATTATGTTATACAGTATCAAAAACATGCTATCACATTACATAAATCCATGTTGTGATAAGAAATCATATGAGATACTACTTTCTTTCTTGTTCTCGGATTTGCTATCATCGTTGTCTTTGAAATTTAACAACTTCTCAACATACTTCCCGACAACATCATTTTCAAGGTTGACTATATCTCCCGTTTTCTTATCAAGCAAAGTTGTGTGCGAACCTGTATGCGGTATCAGTGATACTTTAAAGCATGTATCATCGACATAAGCAACGGTCAGCGAAATGCCATCTATTGCGATTGAACCTTTCTCGATAATATACTTCAATAATTTTGACGGAGTTTTTATAGTTACCCAGACCGCATTATCTTCTCTCTCATAGTTTTCTATGATGCCTGTGCCATCTATATGACCACTTACTATATGACCACCAAATCTACCGTTGGCAGCCATAGCCCTTTCCAGGTTTACATAACTTCCATTCTTGAGATTTCCAAGTGATGATCTTCTAAGTGTCTCTGCCATAACATCTGCAGTAAATGTATTACCACTTTTTGATGTAACCGTGAGACATACACCATTTACCGCTATTGAATCTCCTATATGCATATCCTCAAAAATCTTATCTCCCTTTATAACAAGTTTTGAAGATTTAGCACCATTTGTAATTGAAGTAACTGTTCCTATCTCTTCTATTATTCCGGTAAACATTCGTTACCTCCTTATGTATGAAGTTAATACAGGCAATCACCCTAATAATAGATAAAGCCTTGAAGTAATATTACTTCAAGGCTCATACATCATAAATCATCAGGATAGATTCCTGATTAATTCTACTCTTCTCTCATCCAGACTATACTGTCGGCACCGGAATCGCACCGGTTCATGCCACACGGCTTGCGGGCTTATGAATATTAATTCAAACACCGCCGGTGGAGACTTTCACTCCGCCTTGAAGAAATTATTCTTTTTACATAGGTCATTATAAACAATTATTAAATGTTGTCAACCCTTATCCAAGTTTCATCTGTCATTCTCTTTAATCTCATTCATATATACAGAATCTTGTACTTGCGTCAGCCTTTGCTCTATAGAGAGCTATATCTGCCTTCTTGAAAATCTCTGAATAATTGTTTTCATTACCTTCATAAATAGCTATACCGATACTTATACATATCTTCCGATCTTCATCCGGTAGTGTAACAAATTCTGATGCCCCGGTATAGATATCCGTTGCTATCTTATTGGCAATCTCTGGTTCTTTTGTATCTTTCACAAATAATATAAATTCATCTCCACCGAACCGCCCCACTATCTCTTCATCTTTAAATCTTTCACCCAAAAAAACTCCAAGCTGTTCAATAACATCATCACCTATGTCATGACCGTAGGTATCATTTATCTCTTTAAAATGATCGACATCTAACAAAAACATAATGCCTTTCTCATTATTACCATCTTCGAGGTATTCATTAATTTTTCTGGTAAGCGAGCCTTTGTTGCAAAGTCCGGTCATATCATCCGTATCCTTTTGGATATTAATCTCTCTGGTTAACACAAATTCCTTGATTCGAATGGAGCTTGCGATTATGTTAAGAACAATGCCTACTATAGTATAGGTTACACAATTAAGTACATCTAACTGCCAGATAGGAAACGGTTTTATCGCATGCATCCAGATAAGAAACAAAACACTGGCAGTAATCAGTTCAAGCGCCATAAAAAATGCTCTGTCGATAACAAACATAGGTGTAATAAGTAAGAATACAACAAATGTTGCTGCCGGTAATTCCGGTTTATTCTGGGTTATAAAACATCCAAACAGCAATAAGAACGATATGGATATATAAATTATAAACTGTGCCAGCAGAGAATCCTTCTCAACAAAGAAAAACATAACAATCGCAATAAGTGAATAAATGAGCGCAACTAAGTAAAACACTGTATTAACGCTCATAAATTCATTAAACAATGAGCTAAAAAACAAAAGTCCAAATACAGCAGCCATCAAATAATGCAATTTGCGCCACACCCTATAATTGGATATATATACATCACTCTTAAGCTCATCATATTTGTTTTTCTCTACTCCACAACAAAACAAGTAATTATATATAACCCGCAGTATTTTCACGTATATCACCTTCTCCTGTTGTACATAATTCTATCAAAATTCATCTGTAAAAACTTATAAAAAATCTTTATATATTTTACACGATTTGCTATATTTTTTCAACATTCCAGAAAGATTATCTAATAGCTCGGATAGTAATCTATTTCTTTTAATCTCCCTTACTCTTTATATAAACATCGCCATATACAGTGGTATGCTCACTATACCATCTTCGTTATCCCCAATATTACCATCTATTAATTTGTATGCTTTACTTGCCACACCCTTTTTCATAAATTGATTTAGTGATTTTGACTGCGTATTACCACTTTTCACTTCAATAGGAACAACTTCACCATCCTTTTGAATTATAAAATCCAACTCTTTTCTTGTTGTTTCATTCTTATAGAAATACAACTTATACCCTTTTTTTATAAGCATATCCGCAATCACACATTCGTATAATCCACCTTTGGTATTTCCCGACAAAGTATTTTCAACAATATGCTGTTTCAATGAAAAATCCTTCATAGGAATAAGCAAAGATAAATCATTAGTATACGCTCTGAAAAAATCATGCCTTGCATAATCATCCAAATCATATTTTACATCTGTAACAATTTTGCATAAATGAATTATATCCGCTTTTATTAACCATTCAATGCTGGAATAGTATTTCTGCGCCCGTGCGCCCTTCTCAATTTCTTTATACTGGAACTTGTGGTTTTCTTTATCCAATAGTTGTCTGGAAAGTGAAGAAAAACATTTTTCAGCTTTTAATTTTTCCTCAGCGGTCGCGTAGTGAGCAATATCATATATATATCCTTCTAACAATTGCTTCTGAATTTTATCAACTTCACGAAAATCGTTAGTTTCAATATATTCTTCAACCACCTCCGGCATACCGCCCAACGAAGCATACAACCTTAAATATTTCATCATTTGTGAATGGATTGCATCCGGTACTGCCTTACGGTTTATAAACATTTCTTCTAATCCGGTTATCATTTCCGTTGAGACTTTAAGTGCCCACAAGAACTCTTCGAAATCCAATCCATACATTTTCTTATATTCTACATATCCGACAGGATATGATGATGGTCGGTTATAATCTATTCCAAGCATAGAACCTGAAGCAATCAAATCATATCTTGAATCATCAGTCCAAAATTTAAGCGAAGTAATTGCTTCCGGGCATTCCTGGATTTCATCAAGAAAAATCAAAGTTGACTCCGGATTAATTTTCTTTTCAGGGAAACGGAATCGCAATGCCAATACTAGTGTATCCACATCCAAATCTCCCGAGAAAATCTCCATCATACTTGGTGTTTCTTTAAAGTTTATCTCAACAACTTCTGAATAATTTTTCTCTCCAAAAGATCTTATTGCGTATGTCTTTCCCACCTGACGTGCGCCTTTAATAATCAAACATTTCTTATTCTTTTGTTTTTTCCATTCAACCAATTCACTATATATTTTACGATTAAGCATATGCGCCTCCTTATCGATCAACATTTTACACGCACATAATGTTGATTCATCAACATTTTTCACATATATTTTGTCTGCAAATCAACATTTTGTATAATTATAATATATAAGCAGATGATTATCAACCATAAAATCATGGAAAAATAACCTTTTAGAGAGTTTTACCCAAAATGGATGCACCAAAAAAAAAGACGCATGGAAAATCCATACGTCTTAATCATATTTTTACTATATATCAATCCTTATATCCATCCGGATTCATGCTCTGCCACTTCCAGGAATCAGCACACATCTCTTCAATTCCGTACTGTGCCTCCCAGCCAAGCTCTTTCTTTGCAAGTGATGCATCCGAATAGCAGGTTGCGATATCACCCGCACGACGCGGCTTAATCTGATATGGAACCTCATGACCGCAAGCCTTGGAAAATGCCTTAATCACATCAAGTACACTGTATCCATTACCGGTTCCCAGGTTATAGATCTTAACTCCCGGCTTCTCCTTAATCTTATCTATCGCCTTAACATGTCCAAGTGCAAGGTCTACTACATGAATATAATCTCTTACTCCTGTTCCGTCAGGAGTATCATAATCATCACCAAACACTCCCACACACTCAAGCTTACCAATTGCAACCTGTGCAACATAAGGAAGGAGATTGTTAGGAATTCCCTTAGGATCTTCTCCTATCAAGCCACTCTTGTGCGCTCCAATAGGATTGAAGTAACGAAGAAGTATTATATTCCATTCCTCATCAGCCGTATGAAGATCTGTAAGAATCTGTTCCAGCATGCTCTTAGTCCATCCATATGGATTAGTAGGTGTACCCTTAGGACACTCTTCTGTAATAGGAACAAAAGCAGGATCACCGTATACAGTTGCCGAAGATGAGAAAATAATATTCTTGCATCCATGATTTCTCATAGCCTCTACAATACACAAAGTTCCCTGAATATTATTCTTATAATACTCAAGCGGTTTTGCAACCGACTCGCCAACTGCCTTAAGTCCGGCAAAATGAATAACGCAATCAATCTTCTCCTTGGAAAAAAGACTCTCCATTGCATCTGCATCTAACATGTCGTTCTCATAGAAAGTAACTTTCTTTCCTGTTATCTCCTCAATTCTGTCAACCGCCTTCTTGCTTGAATTATAGAGATTGTCAAGAATTACAACTTCATAACCGGCGTTTAAAAGCTCAACACAGGTATGACTTCCTATATAACCTGCGCCACCTGTCACTAATATTTTCATTATAATATCCTCCTGTTTTTGTGTATGACCGTAACATCACAATTTATTTATAACTTTTTGACTATGGATAAAATTATATCTTACGTACAGTTCATCAATTTCGCTTTACACGTCCGCATGACTCTCTTGTCACAAGTCTGCAAGGAATCTTAACCTTCAGTGGAGTACCATTTTTAAAATTAGTCATTCCATACAAAAGATTTGCACCATGCTGTCCCATATCATATGCGGGAGCATCTATTGTGGTAAGAGACGGAGAAGTAAACTCACTCATCTCTTCATTATTAAATCCCACCAATGATATGTCCTTGGGAATCTTAAGTCCTGCTTCTTTAACAGCTTTAATAACTCCAAATGCTATAGCATCCGATGCTGCAAATATCGCTGTTGGCATCGTTCTACAGCTAAGCAATTTCTTACACAATTCATAACCTGAAGTTGTGTTGAAGGAATCCTCAAGCATATATTCTTTCTTAAACTTGTTACGCTCCTTCATATATCTCAAATAGGTTTCCCGACGTTCATCGTAAATAGGTTCTCCACCATTAATATACTCTTTTCCACCGATGTACGCAATTTTTTCATGGCCAAGTTCTGTAAGATAATCAAGTGCACTCCTTACACCATTACGAAAATCCATCGTAATAGTTGTTATATTGTAATCTCCTCTTGGCATATCAAGAAACACAACATTCTCATTCAAATCCATAAAATCACGAATATGTTCCATTGAAAATTTACCGATACATACTATTCCATCGACTCCTTCAAGACTATCCCTATAATCATTATCGGTACGAAAAACTCTGACAACATTTATTGCATGTGCTACACAATAGTCCTCCACACCCTTTCTTATCATAAGGTAATAGCTGTCTCTCATCTCATCTTCAGCTGAAAACCACTGTACTATTCCCATTGTAAATGTAGCCTTACTAACCGAACGTTTCTTTTCATAATTAAGTTGCTTAGCAGCTTCAAATACCCTTTTCTTAGTTGATGCTTTAGCTGATAATCCCGGATCATCATTAAGTATTCTCGATACAGCTGCAGGCGAAACTCCTGCAAGCTTGGCGACATCTTTAATCGTAGCCATACATCTACCTCTTTCCGCATTCCACAAACTGGTTTTAGTTTTAGGTAGTATATCACGCCTTTTAGTAAATATCAAGCAATTCATTTATTCTATTTACTAAACCAGATTGACATTTTACTAAACTCGTTATATAATCTAATTTAACAGTATAATTTAGGAGGTTACTATGGAGAAGGTTGAAACTTTTATTAAACAATTTGAGAATAACGAGCTTAACGATCGTCTGATTGATATCTATGTTGATAAAGACAAACTTTCCAACCAGAAATTTCGCTATATAGAAGCACTCAAGGAATATCAGAAAGTTTTTGGAAATGAAGTGGATGCAATATTTTCAGCTCCCGGCAGAAGTGAAATCGGCGGCAATCACACAGATCATCAGCATGGAGAGGTTCTCGCAGCATCAATCAATGATGATGCAATAGCTATTGTCACAAAAAACAATACTACTGAAGTTAACATTTTATCTGAAGGTTATGAAATGATAACAGTTTCTATTAATGATCTTGATAAAAAAGATAACGAGGAGGGCACTACTGTCTCATTGATAAGAGGTGTTCTTTCTAAGACCAAAGAAAACGGACATAATATTGGCGGGTTCAATGCCTATATAACAAGTAATGTTTTATCAGGTTCAGGGCTTTCTTCTTCAGCAGCCTTTGAAACACTGATTGGCACTATTCTTTCCGGATTATTCAATGATATGTCAATCTCCGCCATTGAAATAGCAATAATAGGACAGTATGCTGAGAATGTATATTTCGGTAAACCCTGCGGACTGATGGATCAGATGGCATGTTCGGTAGGCAGTCTCTGTCATATAGATTTTGCTAATCCGGCAGATCCTGTTGTAGAAAAAATCACCTTTGATCTTGATAATGCCGGATACAGTCTATGTATAACCGACACCAAAGGCTCACACGCAGATCTCACCCCGGACTATGCTGCAGTTCCAACTGAAATGAAGTCTGTAGCTGCATGTTTTGGCAAAGAATTTCTACACGATATTCCGGAAGAAGATGTACTCTCTCACGCCTCATACATACGAGAAAAATGTGGTGACAGAGCATTCTTGCGCGCCATCCACTTCTACGAGGAAAACAAGCGTGTTAAAAAAGAGGTTAAGGCATTAACAGATAATGATATCAAAACATTTTTAACCACAGTTAAAAATTCTGGAGATTCATCATACAAATATCTTCAGAATGTATATACCAATCATCAGGTTGATAAGCAGAATATATCTATCGCCCTTATAATAAGTGAAATGTCACTTGGTGATAACGGTGTTGCAAGAGTACACGGCGGTGGATTTGCCGGAACTATTCAGGCTTTTGTGAAAAATGATGCCGTTGCAGAATACAAAAGCAGTATGGATGAGATTTTTGGCGAAGGTTCATGTAACGCATTGAAAATCAGAAAATACGGTGGCATTAAAGTTATGTAAATATCAGGAGGATTAATTATGAATATTAATAATCTAATTACTGAGCTCATCAATTACGGAGTAGATAAAAACTTAGTAGACAAAGCCGATGTAATATATACCACCAATCGCTTGTTGGAATTATTTCAGTTAAATTCATACACACCTATTGATATCGACGGATATCGCAAGATACATTTAATTTTAAATGATATGACAGATTATGCCGTACAACAAGAATTTATCGAAGATACCGTTACCAACCGTGACCTTTTCGATACAAAGATTATGGGATTACTCACTCCTCCTCCATCTGTGATTCGTCAGGAATTTTCAAAGCATTATGCCGTATCTCCAAAAGACGCCACAGATTATTATTACACATTCAGCAGAGCAACCAACTATATACGCAATGATAGAATTGCAAAGGATGAAAAATGGACATCACAGACAGAGTTTGGTCTGATGGATATAACCATCAACCTTTCAAAACCCGAAAAAGACCCTCGTGATATAGCAAAGGCTGCAAAAGGAATAAATACGGAAAAATCAGACTATCCCGCCTGTCTGTTATGCCACGAAAATGAAGGATATGCCGGACATTTTTCACACCCTGCAAGGCAGAATCACAGAATAATACCGATCACTTTAGCCGGTGAATCTTATTATTTACAGTACTCACCATACGTTTATTACAACGAACACTGCATCATTTTTAATGAGAAACACACTCCTATGAAGATCGACAGAGACTGTATCTCCAAATTATTAGACTTCGTAAGACAGTTTCCTCACTATACCGCAGGTTCTAACGCCGACCTTCCAATAGTCGGAGGTTCAATCCTTACACATGATCATTTTCAGGGTGGCGGATATGAATTTGCTATGGTCAGAGCACCTTATGAGACAGAATTCAAATTAAAGGACTATCCTGATGTCCACGCCGGAATAATCAAATGGCCTCTTTCAACCATAAGATTACAGGCTGCCGATATGGAGGATTTAATCAACGCTTCCGCAGATATATTAAACCATTGGAGAAACTACACCGACAAGGATGCTTTCATACTTGCTGAAACAGACGGTGTACCCCATAACACCATTACTCCTATTGCGAGAAAACGCGGTGAATTATTTGAGATAGATCTCGTTCTTCGCAATAATATAACAACGGATGAATATCCACTAGGAGTATATCACCCTCATCAAGAATACCATCACATCAAGCGTGAGAACATCGGACTTATTGAGGTGATGGGACTTGCCGTACTTCCTGCAAGACTTAAGAAAGAAATGTCTGTTTTAGAAGATTATATATTAAATAGTAAGGATCTTCGTTCGAATGAACTTACCGCACCACATGCGGACTGGGCTGAAGAATGGCTCAAAAATTATACTAATTTAAATGAAAACAATATTCATAAGATTGTTCAAAATGAAATAGCAAATGTTTTCTCTCATGTATTGGAAAATGCGGGAGTTTATAAAAGAACTGAAGAAGGAAGAGCTGCTTTTAAGAGGTTTACAGACCTGTTTTCAGAATAAAAATCAACATTTTTATTATCTGTTCAAAAACAATGGATTTTTTTACAATTATTTGGTATTATACTATATGTTGATAATTAATGCCTACATATAGTATAATACCATATATTATGTAAACATATATATTATAACAAACTGAGCTTACAGGAGCACATACTAATGAACGATAATAATATTAACAATAACAATCAGGACTCAAATGTAGTTTCATTTGAAGACCTGCACCAAAAAGCAATATCACACAACGATTTTTCAAGTGATACAAAAGTTGATGGTAATACATTAAAACCACAAAAAACCAAACGTGAAAAACTGCGGAATCATTTTCTGCGAAGTGCGATTGCATTGTCTGTAATAATTGCAATGTATCTTACGGTAGTATATTCCAATATACCGGTCATTGCTAAATGGCGAACGATATATATTGAAACAGCAATGACTACTAACACCCACCATTGGCTTGCCACCTGGTTCTTCCCGGAATCAGTGATAACAGAAGTCATGATTCAGTACAGAGAGGGCCGAGAAGCACAGGAAGATCTTGCCAGCTCCTGGAATAATGTAGAATCTATCATTGAGTCTGAAGAGGACATTGAGTTTTTTGGCAAATATTGGGAGCTTAAGAGCGATTCCTTCTCAAAATATATCAAGAATCATCCCGACCTTGTTAAAAACGGATATGATGACCTGTTAATCGAGGACTTAGACAATAAGTTAAATCTAACTACCTCAGAAGGAGATGCTCTGCTTGTTGTGGATATTCCAAACAATCTGTTGATCATCGGTGTCAAAGGAAGCGGTTATCAGGGAAAAATGGCAATCGTCAAAGAATCAGAACAGGTATTCATGGGCAAGGCTGCCGCTCTTGGCTCAATGGGACAGGAAATAGATTCATTTTGCGAAAGCAATGATGCGATACTTGGAATAAATGCCAGCGGTTTTGTTGATCCGAAAGGTGAAAGTCTGGGCTCACAGATTAAAGGGTGTCTTGTAATTGATGGTGTTGACTATAGCTCTCATCATGAGGAAGCTGCCTGGAAATACTTCGGTGTAAAATCAAAAGATGAACGAATGTATATCTCTCCTTTCACGCCGGGCATGCAGGAGGAATATCGTTGGGCAATGGAATTTTATCCGGGGTTAATAATTGACGGGGAAAGTGTTGTCGACGGAACATATGGTATGGGAATACAACCTCGTTCAACTATCGGTCAGGCCAAAGACGGTACAATGTTATTACTGGTTGTTGACGGAAGACAGACTCACAGCCTTGGATGTACTGTTGAAGATTGTGCTAACATAATGCTTCGGTATCATGCATATCAGGGAATGAATCTTGATGGTGGAAGCTCTTCTGTAATGTATTACAAAGGGCAGTTCATAACCAAATCTTCATCCGTAACCGGACGAGGAAGATACATGCCTAATGCATTTTTAGTAAAAGCTGCAAAAGACACAAAATTCAAAAATACTAATACGGATTCAGACAGCGATAATGATTCTACCATAATCAAATCCGAGCCGGCTAATTAACCTAAGTATATTAATTCAATTGCCGAATGCAATATTTATAAAAATATTGTATTCGGCAATAATCTTGTTATAATGTATTATAAATATTTACATAAACTATTAATAATATGATGTTGGGGTCAAAAGGTATTTTGCCCCAACTGATGCCTACGCACGACTACATTACTACGCAATTCTCATCGTGCTAACAACAACTCAAAAAGATTGGAGATATTATGTGGATAGCAGATAATTGGAAAGACTATGAAGTTATAGATACATCCTGCGGAGAAAAACTCGAACGTTGGGGAAAATATATTTTATTACGTCCCGACCCACAGGTAATATGGAATACCGATAAGAAGAATCCTGCCTGGAAAAAGCTTAATGCTCACTACCACAGAAGCGCAAAGGGAGGCGGCAACTGGGAATTCTTTGATCTACCCGAGCAATGGTCTATACATTATAAAAAACTGACCTTTCATTTAAAACCTTTTAGCTTCAAGCACACAGGACTCTTCCCAGAACAGGCTGCAAACTGGGATTGGTTTTCTGACCTTATTTCAAATGCAGGAAGACCTATCAAAGTTCTTAACCTTTTTGCATATACAGGTGGTGCAACCTGCGCTGCAGCCATGGCCGGTGCTTCTGTCACACATGTAGATGCATCTAAAGGTATGGTCACCTGGGCAAAAGAAAACGCAACTGCATCAGGTTTATCAGAGGCCCCTATACGTTGGATAGTAGATGACTGTGTCAAATTTGTTGAACGCGAAATCAGACGCGGCAATCACTACGACGGAATAATCATGGACCCACCGTCATACGGAAGAGGACCTAAAGGCGAGATTTGGAAGATTGAAGAAAAGATTCATCCTTTTATAAGGCTTTGCGAACAGTTGCTCAGTGACAACCCACTCTTCTTTCTCGTTAATTCTTATACAACAGGACTTGCACCTGCTGTACTTACTTACATGATATCCACAGAGATCGTTTCTCGTCACGGTGGATATGTTGAATCAGATGAGGTCGGACTTCCCGTAACCTCTAGCGGACTTATTCTGCCATGTGGTGCAGCCGGAAGATGGACCGGAAAATGATAACAGATTAAATGGCCAATTGCATTCAACATTTAGTTAAACAGTAAAAATATTTCAGCATAAGGAGTGATTCTATGGGAAAGCAAACTGTCATTGATAAAGAACGAAAACGCGGCGATTACGCATTATTTACTTCAAAGTTGGCATGGGTAATAGTCCTTGTTCTGGTTCAGCTTGCTTTCCTTTTATATATTTATCTCAAGTTCCGTGAACAGTATATCAACATTCAGGCAATAATGTCATTTATAAGCATTCTTGTCGTCATATACATTATAAACCGCCCTATAAACCCTGCATATAAACTGGCATGGTGCATAACAATACTTTTTATCCCTGTATTTGGCGGTCTTTTCTATCTTATCCTGTCACTTAATAACACAAGACGCTCTTTCAGGAAAAGTGTACGTGATTCTGTCTCTATATCCAAGACACATCTTCATCAGGATGAAACCGTTTTTTCCCACTTAGATGAGTTAAGTCGTCATGCGACCTCTCAATCACGCTATATCTATAATCTTGCAGGTTATCCCGTATACGAGAACACCTCGGTTTCATATTTCTCTTCAGGCGAAGAGATGTATATAAAAATGCTTGATGAGCTTAAAAAGGCCCAAAAATATATTTTTCTCGAATACTTTATAATACATGACGGAATATTCTGGAACAGCATACTTGATATTTTAAAGGAAAAATCCATGTCAGGTGTGGAAGTTAAAATCATCTATGATGACATGGGAAGTATCCGCACTCTTCCATCTGACTATCCTGAAACCTTACGCCAATGGGGAATAGAGTGTTACTGTTTCAATCCCTTCCTTCCGACACTGTCTTTGAGACTCAATAACCGAGACCACAGAAAGATTATGGTAATAGACGGTGTAACTTCATTTACCGGCGGTATCAATCTTGCTGATGAATATATCAATCAGCGCGACCGTTTAGGTGGTTACTGGAAAGATACAGGCATCATGTTAAAGGGTGATGCCACATGGAATTTTTCCGTTATGTTCCTTCAGTTCTGGCAGCATTTATCCAAAGAAAATGTAGACTTTGAAAAGTATAAAGCAGATTTATCTCTAAATGGCGACAACACAGAAAACGATACGTCATCATTGGATGAAAAAACCATACACGGCGACGGATTTGTTCAACCCTACGCCGACAACCCTCTCTATAACGATATCGTGGCTGAAAATGTATATCTTAACATGATACATCGCGCCACAAATTATGTGTATATCACTACTCCATATCTTATAGTTGATTACGAAATGATTACAGCTCTTACGCTTGCAGCCCAAAGTGGAGTTGACGTAAGAATAATTACACCGAGAATTCCTGATAAAAAAGCAGTCTTCATGGTGACACGCTCATTTTATGAACCGCTCACTAAGGCAGGTGTCAAGATATATGAATATGTTCCGGGATTCATCCACTGCAAGATGATGGTTGCAGATGATAAATACGCAGTTGTGGGATCTATTAATCTGGATTACAGAAGTCTGTACCTGCATTTTGAATGTGCTGCATATCTGTATAATTGCAAAGTGATTGAAACTATCAAAGAAGATATATTGGAAACTATAGATGAATCAGAAGAAATGACTTATGAATATTGTCTGCAGTTAAATAAGCCTTACAGACTGTGGTTGTCTCTTGTACGTCTGTACGCGCCACTATTATAAATTGAGGTTTGTAGGGATGCTTTATTTTAATTTTATGTACGCCGTATTTCGGATATATTATGGCATATTTTTATGTCTTGATTGTCCGCAGATAAGAGTTTCGAGTACAAACCCCAACAGTAACCACATAATTTACACACAATTAAAAATGCGAAGTGATCAATTCACTCCGCATTTTTTACTCATATTATTATGCTTCGAGCAGTTTCTGAGCACTTACAATCTTAACGCAGAGCGCGAACAACTCTGTTGCAAGCTTAAGATCCTCGATTGGAGGATATGTAGGTGCTATACGAATGTTTGAATCATGAGGATCCTTGTGGTATGGCCATGTTGCAGCAGCTGCTGTCATAGTCACTCCTGCCTTCTTAGCCATAGATACTATCTCTTTAGCGCATCCTTCCATTGAATCAAAACTTATAAAATATCCACCGTTTGGCTTAGTCCATTCACCGATTGAAAGCTCTGAAAGCTCTCTGTCTAATATCTCAAGAACAGCCTCAAACTTAGGTCTGATTATGTCAGCATGCTTCTTCATATGCTCTGTCATTCCATGAATATCCTTAAAGAATCTTACATGTCTTAACTGATTTACCTTATCATGACCAATTGTCTGATTCTTAAGCTGATGCTTGATATCTTCCATATTGTTAAGTGATGTTGCAAGTGCTGCAATACCGCTTCCGGGGAATGTAATCTTAGAAGTTGATGCAAATTTATAAACAATATCCGGATTACCTGCTTTTTTACACTCTGCAAGTATCTCCACGAGATAATCCTGCTTATCCTCGTATAAATGATGTATACCATACGCATTATCCCAGAAAATTCTGAAATCCTGGGCTGCAGGCTTAAGTCTTGCAAATCTTCTTACTGTATCATCTGAATATGAATAACCCTGTGGGTTAGAGTACTTTGGTACACACCAGATACCTTTAATAGCCTCATCCTCAGATACAAGTTTCTCAACCATATCCATGTCCGGACCTTTAGAAGTCATAGGAACCGGAATCATTTCTATCCCAAAATATTCTGTGATTGCAAAATGTCTGTCATATCCCGGAACAGGACAGAGGAACTTCACTTTATCAAGTTTGCACCATGGAGTATGTCCCATGATACCATGTGTCATTGCACGTGCTACCGTGTCATACATAACATTTAATGATGAATTACCATAGATTATTATATTATCAGGATGGTTTTCCATCATATCACCAATAAGTACCTTAGCCTCAGGAATACCATCTAACAAACCATAATTACGGCAGTCAGTTCCATCTTCACAGGAAAGATCAACATGAGAATTAAGTGCATCCATCATCCCCATTGAAATATCAAGCTGTTCTCTACATGGCTTTCCTCTACTCATATCAAGTGTAAGATTCATTCCTCGAAACTCATCATACTTCTCTTTTAGAGTATCAAGTTCAGCCTGAAGCTCTTCCTTAGTCATCTCAGAATATTTTTTCATTTCTAAAGTACTCCTTCCACATGTTAAAAATATAAATAATCGCAAATCGCTCAAGCATTGTAAATTAAAGGTTTTTACGATCATGCATTAACAAACCCGACTTATATTATCATATTTTATTTTTAAAATCAAATCAATTTATGCTCTATTTCATTTATTTATTACTGTTAAAACTATCAACCATATCCTGAAGCTCAATAAATCTATCCATCTTCTGCTCAATTTCCGCATCAACAGATTCTTTTTCCAGTGTAAGCTCAGTAAGTCTGGTATAATCAGTTGCCGCCTTTACAATCAGTTCTTCTAACTCACCACTTCTTAGTTCTAACTTCTCAATTTCCTCTTCAATTGAATCATATTCCTTCTGTTCATTATAAGAAAGTTTTGTTTTTTCCTTTGGCGCACGATATCTCTTTCCTTTATTATCTGCATCTTTATTATTCTTTTCAGAAACAGATTTTTCGGAAGCACCTGCTATACCGGATGCGTTACCGGTATCAGTAATATTTTTGTGTTCAAGATAATCAGAGTATCCACCCTCACTTTGATAAAGTGTTCCGTTATTATCAAATGAAAAAATCCTGGTTACAACTCTGTCCAAAAAATATCTGTCATGAGATACTGTGATAACAATACCTGCAAAGTCATCTAAATAATCCTCTAAAATTCGCAGAGTCTGTATATCAAGATCATTTGTAGGCTCATCCAGAATAATAACATTGGGCGCAGACATTAATACCTTCAAAAGATAAAGCCTTCTCTTTTCGCCACCGGACAATTTTCCGATAACCGCATACTGCATATCGGCATTAAACAGAAATCGTTCACACATTGCCGATGCAGACACTGTTCCATCGGTAGTCTGAATATACTCAGCCGTTTCCTTAACGTAGTCAATCACCCGCACGTTCTCATTACCTGTAATGTCGAACTCATTTTCCTGACCAAAATATCCAATCTCAATAGTCTGACCTATTTCAACATTGCCGCTGTCAGGCTCTAATAAACCTACTATACATTTAAGCAGCGTTGATTTACCGCAACCATTTGGTCCTATGATACCGATTCTGTCGAGTTTATTAAATGTATAAGAGAAATCACGAAACAGTATCCTGTCACCGTAACCTTTTGAAATGCTGTCGACAATTATGGTTTTATTACCCATTCTCGAAGGAAGTGAGCTTAATAATACGCTTCTCTCTTCTTCAGGTCGTTTCCTGTCTCTTAGTTCTTCAAACCTCTTGATATGCGCTTTCTGCTTTGTTGAACGCGCCCTTGCTCCGCGTCTTATCCATGCAAGATCCTTCTTAAACAAAGTCGCCGCTTTTCTCTCGGCAGCTTTTTCATAATCCATACGCTGCTCTTTAAGTTCAAGATATCCGGAATAATTCTCTGCATATCTGTAAGCATTTCCTTTATCTATTTCAATTATCTGATTGGTCACCTCATCAAGAAAATATCTGTCGTGAGTAACCATTAAAATCGCGCCACTATATCTCTTCAGATAATTTTCAAGCCATTCTATCATTTCCGAATCAAGATGGTTGGTAGGCTCATCAAGTATCAAAAGATCGGCAGGCGTCATAATAGCGGCAACAAGTGCCGCTCTCTTTTTCTGACCTCCCGATAGAACAGATGGAACACACTCAGGATCCGGTATTCCGAACTTGTAAAGATTAGCCTTGATCTCACCCATCTTATCCCAGTGATCTCCACCTGCATATATCGCATCGGTTATATTTTCAAGAAGATTCTTACTGTTGTCAAACTGCGGATTCTGAGACAGGTATGATATTCTCACGTCATTACCTTTTATCACTTTACCTGCATCTGCATTTATCATGCCTGCCGTGATTGCAAGAAGTGTTGATTTACCTGTACCGTTTGCACCGACAACTCCTATCTTATCCGTATTGTCAATTCCAATACATACGTTATCAAGCACCTTTTTCTCCATATACGTTTTTGAAATGTTCTCGAGATTTAATATATTCATAAACTATTATCCTTTTGGTTACTTTTTATCTTTTGTTTTTCGAAGCATATACTTTCTGGCTATATTGATTCCCACTTTAAATGGCAACGGTCTTAAAGCCTTATCTGCTTCCTTAAGCTTTTCCCTTATCGGTATATTCTGCGGACAGTGTTTCTCGCATTTACCACATTCAATACACTGACTTGCAAATGCAGGCTCTTTGGTAAGACCAACTGTCTGGGCGTACTCAAATCTTCCACTGCTCTTAGATTCAGTGTACATTGCATTGTAACAGCGAAAGATACCCGGTATATCAACATTTTTCGGACATGGCATACAATAACGGCAACCTGTGCATCCCACCTTTTCCTTCTCATGAATCTGCTTTGTCACCTTCTCTAATACCTTGAAATCATCATCCGTTAAATGTCCCGCAACAGCCTCATCAGCAGTCCTGCAATTTTCCTCAACCATCTCCACAGAATTCATGCCCGACAAAACACAGGTAACCTCAGGCTGATTGTAGAGCCAACGAAATGCCCACTCTGCAGGTGTCCAATCTCTGCCGCTTTCTTTAAAGCTGTTCACAGCAGATTCAGGAAGCATATTTACTAGCTTTCCACCACGAAGCGGCTCCATGATAACTACAGGAATCCCCTTGTCAGCTGCTGCCTTAAGACCTATTGCACCTGCCTGAGTATTTTCATCAAGGTAATTATATTGTATCTGACAAAAATCCCAGTCATAATCATCTAAAATCTTAACAAAATTATCTGAATTTCCATGATACGAAAACCCAATATTTCTTATCTGATTGTTTTTCTTTTTCTCTTCTATCCAGTCAAGTATTCCAATATTCTTAAGTTTCTCCCACATGAAAATATCTGTCAGATGATGCATGAGATAGTAATCAACATAATCCGTCCTAAGCCTTGACAGTTCTTCAGAAAAATACTTATCAATCGCTCCTCTGCTACTTATAAGATATTGTGGAAGTTTTGTTGCAATATTAATCTTTTCACGAATACCGTTTCTTTCAAATATCTCTCCGATTGTAACTTCACTTCCGGGGTAAATGTATGCAGTATCATAGTAATTAACCCCTGCTTTATAAGCAGCCATAATCTCTTTTTCTGCTTTATCAATATCAATTGAATTACCTTTCCTGGTAAATCTCATACATCCAAAGCCCAGTATCGAGATATCATTACCGTATTTGTCCTTTCTATATTGCATATCCTATGACCTTATAACCTGATTAGAGTTATTCCTTTCCCCTAAAAATGAACATATTGTTATTATATAATAACATAAAATACTCGTCATTGTCTTTAATAAATAAACTTTACTATATTTTGCATTTTTCGATGATTATTATTTAAAATCGCCCTTGCTTTTTTCTTTAAAATGATATAATATATACAAGTCGCTTATATGTGACTTGCAGATGTGGCGGAATGGCAGACGCGCTAGATTCAGGTTCTAGTGAGGTAACACTCGTGTGGGTTCAACTCCCATCATCTGCAGTGGCATTAAAATTAGCTACAACCATTGTAAATCAATGATTGTAGCTTTTTGTTTTTTATCAATCATTGTCAATTTGTTGTCAAATTTTGACAACAATTGTAGCAACAACCTATTCATCAGCATTGCACGATAACTTAACATCCAATTCACTATTGAAATTTATCAATCCATCCATATCATCTGCCAGTAATTTATCTATAAAATTATTATAATTTCTCGGCGTCAAAAATAAAAACTTGTATATAATATCACAATTATTATTACTATTATATAGGTTTATTGTTTCAAAATGTTTAATAGCTCCTTTATATTTACCATAGTTTTTTGGATCAGGATTTCTTATCTGCTCATCATCCTTAATTTCAATCACAAAAATAACATTACCTTTTTTTATAAAAAAATCAGGATTAAATAAACCATGCTGCTGATGAGTTCCTTTTCTCCAAGTGTATTCAATTTCATAAAAATTCATATCAGTCGATTTTATAAACGCATCATAATGCTGCGAAACATCTTTATCTATTAATTTTTTTATCCAATTAATCTCTGGATTTTTATTCGCAATAATTGCGATTTGTGGTGTCTTAAAATAATATTTATTTTCAACTTTTTTGTGTTTGTATCCATTTATCTCATCTTCAATTTGCTCAAATACTATTTTTGAACAATCATCCAATTTATTTTTGTCAAGTTTATCCGAATAAAACAACACCCTATCTCGAGAGAACATAGAAAGCTCTGACGAAGTTTTAGGCAATTCACTTGTTGAAATATCAACATACTCATACGGTTGTTGCTCATAACTTACATACTTTGTTCCTTTTCTAAATAAAACATTTAGTGAACTTAAAAATGCATTTTTTATTTTTCTTGTTATCTCAGTATTACCACTTTTTTCCAAAGATTTTTCAATCATCCTCTTTAGTCTATCCTTAGTCCACTCCGAAGTATACTTTTCTATATCTTCATCATTTGGTAAATCATATAATCTCTCATGCATTTCTTCTGCTAATTTATCAATATCATATATTTCATTTTTATAACCAAACGAAACATCTCTAAATTCAGCATCTCTCACGCCAAATAGTTGTGCTTCCACATTAATATGCACACTATCTGTTGGTAATTTGACATAGCCTTCTTCTAAAAAATTAAACTTATTATTTTTATCAGTATTAATTGATGTCTTTTCTTTCGTATTATACCTAATATTCAACAAATCAAAATTATACTGTGATTCTTTTTCTACAAATACAGTTATTATTTTTTTAAAATCTAACAACTCATCTACTAATTCTTTAACTCTTGGAGCCCAGCTTTCATGGTTAAATATTATTACTTGCGGAATCCCCCATTCATCATTCCAATTATCAGGTTTCCTCAAGCCTCTTCCCAATACTTGAGCAATTAAAAGTTTAGAATTAAAAGCTCGCTCTTCATCAGGAACAATCTGAAACACTCTCTTAACATCCCAACCTTCAGTAAGCATTGAAACACTAAAAATAAATTCCACTTTGCTATCATACTGATCAACATATTTTAATCGTTCATAATCATTTCTAACATTATCACCACTATGAACACATAAAACTTTACTGTTTACTTCTTCTTCAGAAATATTTTTTTCTTTCTTTAAGAACTCCTTAAATCTTTTTACTTGTGCATCTGCATTTCTTTTGCTTGATGTAACCACAATCGTAATTGGTTTTATTCCACATTTATTTTCTAAATCCTTTAAAATTTTTTCATGAGAGTCTAATATTACCTTCCATCGATCAATACTATTTATCGGCATCTCTGTTTTGTCAACATATAAAACATCCTTTACAAACCCCTGCTCTATTGCAGTCTTCAAAGAATATCTAAATATAACATCCGGTAAATATTCGTTAGGTTCTCCACTTCCTCTTTTCTTATAAGCTGTACCAGTAAATCCAAGAACATATTTAAATTTTATATTTCTTTCATCATCATCCTTAATAAAGCCTTTCCATTGATTTGCTTCGGAATAAAAAACATGATGAACTTCATCATTTAATACCAAGGTTTTTTCTCCCTTACCAGACAAACTATCAATTATTGAATTTCTACTTTCTTGAGATTTATAGATTGCATCGCGATTTTCTATCGCAATACAATTAGTAACAATTGTCTCATCTCCATTTATAATTCGTGGCGGAACAAAATTTACCCCCAATAGAGCATTCAACTGTGAATCACTTGCAAGTTTTTTAAACTTTTCTGTTAATTCTTTTTCTATTGTAACACTTGGTGTCAAAACCAATACTCTATCTACTTTTTTCTCTGCAAGCATAATAACAGCTATCGCGTATATAACATAACTTTTTCCTGTTCCTGTTGCCATATCTATAGTTCCAGATAACATTTTTGACAAATCTAAATCCCTTATAAAACTATCCAAATTATTGCTATATCTTTCTTGAATAACTTCATTATTCTTAAAATTTTCCTTTGCTAATTCCTCTAAGCAGCTATATTCGCCCCCTAATAAATATCTTAACGAAATTTCTACAGCTTTCTTTTGATACTCTCTATTTTTAAAAATTGCATCATAAAAATCAATATATTTTCCTTCATCCCATTTTTTAGGATCAACATTTTTGCTCACTTTCAATACCAGATCTCGTTCTTTAAACATTTGCTTCCTCCAAATAGGTTGTTCTAAATTCATTACCATATTTATCTACAAAAATAAGCATTATCTGTTTTCCCATATCATCACAGGAAAAAGAAATACTATTATCTACAAAATCAGTTTTATAAAAAACATCACATACGTTGAATATATCACCATTGTAATTATAATCAACTAACAACATGGAAAATGTTTCAAATCCTTTATACTCATATTTTCCTTTTATCCTAGCCTCAGAGTCAAACGATATTATATGCAAAACATTTTTTTCTATTTCAAACTTTACTTTTGGTGGACGTATAAAATCAAAGCCTACTGCATCTATCGCATCATTAACAGAATCATTATCCGACGCCTGAATTTGTGCAGAAAAACCATCCGTTAATTTTTCTGTCATAGAGTTAGGAATCCTCAAAATATTAAACGTAACATTCCAAAAACCATCGCCATTTAATTCATCACTCGCAAATGCAAACTTCCCTCGTGGTGCTATAATATATATTTCACTTCCTACAGAAGTTCCAATCCTATCATATAATTCTTCGATTGTTTCCTCTGTTATATAACCGCCCAAATCATTTAATTCCTGTGGAGTATATACTTTTACATATGCTCCATTTTTCACTCCATCAAAAGTTATCCCCCTTACCGTCTTTTTCATTGCTTCCACATTCCAAAGAGATAATGCAAACTCTTTCCACTGTGTAGCACCAAAAGAATCTAATTTCTTATTATCATACAAACCTGCATTATAAACAGCAAAACTACTATAATTCTCTATACCAATAATTCTTTTTTGTATAGTGTAAATAGCCAATTTCCCTATGTCACAGGTAATCCATTTTCTATTTAGCTTTTCAGCTACTGCAGCTGTCGTTCCAGAACCACCAAAACAATCTAGCACGATATCACCCTCGTCAGAAGAGGAAACAATAATTCTTTCTAATAATTCTTCTGGTTTTTGTGTTGGATAACCAATACGTTCAGCAGCCATTGGATTAACAGATTTAATCTCCCAAACAGAATCAACTAATTTTCCCTCGATACGTAACAAAACATCATTTTTTTTAGGTCTTCTTCCATTTTCTTTTATAAATCTATTTACATATCCATCAAATTTTGAATCATCTTTAGGATAATTTCCTCCTGTAATCTCATTATCTTCATTCAGGTAAGAACTCCATCTTTTATAATTTGCATCTGCTTCTGGATTTCCATCATGCTGAGGATAAAACACTCTTTTTTCTCGATTTTTCCCATAAACAAAAATACTATCATGCTTTCTCGGAAAATTTTTCTTTGTGTTACCTACATATGTTCCATAATGCCATATTATCTCATTTCTAAAATTTCCTTCTCCAAATATTTCGTCTAGCAATACTTTTATGTAATGTGCCTTATGCCAATCTAAATGAACATAAACAGTACCATCATCAGTTAATATTTCTCTAATTAAAACCAATCGTTTTCTGAGCCATTCCAAGAATTCAGAACCCTTTATTTTATCAGAATATGCTTTTTCATCATTTTCAAAATCCTGTTTAGAAGCAAATGGTGGATCTATATATACTAATTTCACTCCATCTTTACCATCACTATTTTTTAATAGACCATTATTTTTCATTTCCATCAGTGTTTTTAATATCTGTAAATTGTCACCAAAAATTAATTTATTCACCCACTCATCGTTTTTTTTACCAAAAAAACGATCTTCTTGCAAAGGAGCAGCATAAGTTTTACTAACAATTTGCTCATATGTTTCTTTGCCAAAATAATTCAACTCATATTCTTTTCTTTCCGATGGAAACAATATCTTAGCATAATCCAACGATAATTCTTCATTATTCTCTATAGCAATCTTAGCGTGATCTATAATTGATAATAATTGTTTTTTTCTAGTTTCATCCATATTAATCACCTCCAAAAACATTATAGAACAAATGTTCTCATTTTGCAATGTGTTAAACTATATTTTAGCAAATTTTTCTCTTGTAGTCACTATTTATATTTTTAAATTTTCCAAATTTTTATAATCAATAATCAAATTTTAGTCGTACTAAAATATACTCTTTTCAAAAAAACAAAATTTCTTCTTTTTATTATGTTGTAAAACAAATTCACCACTAAAAAAATACCAAAAAAACAGATAAATTTTACATTCGATGCTCAAACGTATACGTTATTTATGGAATGTTCGTATCCTATAGCTGTCATCTAACCAACTTTATGGACAAAATTAGTTAAGCTTCTAATAAGATAACTGTCAATGACAAAATCATCATTTCCAGAAAAGTAATTTGTTTGGTACTCATTCAAGGCTTATAAACAATCAATAATAATCACCACAAATAAAGAATAAATTAAAGAGGTTGTAATCATAGAGGTAAGAACACATTTTTCAAAATAAATAATTAAGAAACATCTCCTCTGACAAAAACATATGATTCATTTTTAAAACATCAAAGAGCTTATACTCTTCATAATTAATGTAATCAATCTTATAACACATAATTCATGGTGTTTATGGCAACGATTTCAATAGAACCAGTAACAAATAATTAAAAAAGCTTTTATTATAAAAATCTCCATTTATATAAAAAGAAGCGTTTTCTTCTATCACCTCATAACAAATAATATCTATCATATTCTTTTCGTTTAAAAAATGACAGTATGTTTGACTCTGTCTCAATCAAAACATTCGACATAACGTCAATTTTACCTTAAACTGATTTTTCAAATAGACAAAAAGTTAATTCACCCAAATTGAAGCTTATTATTTTGCCTCTAATGCTAAAACCATCATCCATTTGCTTTCAAAATTGACAGATTGATGTTTTTTGAAAATATACTTTTTTCAGTTACAATTTGAGTAAACACAATTGTTTAATCATTTTGCTAAATTCTAAAATTTATATCTTAGGAGAATGTCCTCTCCTATCTGCTCTGAGGAAATAAATTTGCATCCCATAGCATCCGTCGCCTTCTCGACTCCTTCTCCACCCACAGGTGTATAAAAACCTGAACCTCCAAAGAATTTCGGCGCTACATATACATGCATTTCCTGTACTATTTTCGCCTGAAGAGCTGCGTAATTAAGCTGCGAGCCTCCCTCTAAGAGTACTCCGTCAATCTGTTTTTCTCCTAATTTTTTCATAAGGTCAGAAAGATCAATACGGCCGTCTTTTTCTTCCGTTATCAAAACTTCTGCCCCCTCTTTTTCAAGAGCTTCTTTCTGTTCGTGCCAGAAACGGTTATATTCCTCGTGAGGATTAATCGTTGCTATAATTGTAGGAATATCTTTGGCTGTAGATACAATGTTACTTGATAACGGAATCCTAAGCTTTGAATCACAGATAATGCGAATAGGATTTCTGCCATCTTCCAGACGACATGTCAGACTTGGATCATCATTTAGCACAGTTCCTATTCCAACCATTATGGCCGGTAAACTATTGCGGGTATGCTGCACCCTGTTTCTCGATTCCTCACCGGAAATCCACTTGGAATGACCTGTTTTGGTTGCAATCTTTCCATCTAATGTCATTGCATATTTCATGACCACGTAAGGAGTCTTTGTTGTTATGTAGTGAAAAAATACCGGATTTAGCGCATCACATTCTTCTTTCAGAAAACCCGTCTCGACATATATTCCTGCGTCACGCAACATCTGTATTCCTTTTCCTGCCACCAGCTCATTAGAATCATTAGAACCCACATACACCTTTGAAATCTTGTGTTCTATTATTGCCTCCGTACATGGTGGTTGTTTTCCATGATGACAACAAGGCTCTAAGGTCACATACATTTCAGCACCTTCCGCAAGTTTTGGATCAGCAAGACTTGCAAAAGCATTTCTCTCAGCATGAAGTCCACCGTATTTCATATGATAACCCTCTCCGATTATCACTCCGTCTTTAACAATCACCGCACCAACCAGTGGATTAGGATTAACTTTTCCCTCACCCAATTTTGCAAGTTCTATGGCTCGTCGCATATAATCTTCTCTGTCTAACATAATTCCACACCTTTACTCATTTTTTGATGTTTCTTAATATTATAGATAACATATCCTTAGCAGAAACCTTTCCGCCTGCCTTCCTTTTAATAAAGTCTGCAGCTATATTTTCCATCTGTCCGGAAAGACTTTCCGCTGCTTTAGATTCCAGTATCTTCTTAACCCATTCAATATCAGTTGTTTTCTTATTGCCCAGATAAATCTGCTCAAAAATATATACACAACCTTCACCCAATGCAGCTATGATGCTTCCTGCAACTATCGCATTTAACACATCTCCCGCAATATTGATTCCAGGCACTGCTTTAAGTCCGCTAAGTGCCGTCTTTCCGATTATTCCCGCTGCACCGGCATTTACAATAGTCTGAATAAACTCCGTATTATTATCGTACTCAACATTATATATCTTCGATAATCCTTTAATAAGTCCGACCTCAAGCGGTGTAAGCAATGCTCCGTCAGCAAAGGGAATAGGAGTAAGACCGACTGTTATTCCAGCAAGCACCGATGAGCCAACAACAGAATGTGCAAGAATTCTCTTCTGTTGTAGTTGATAACTTGCTATATCCTTAACACTTGCCACAAGTCCTTCAGGTATATATTTCTCAGTTTCTGCCAACAGTTCTCCCAAGCCATCCGGAACAACATTTATATTACTGTCTTCATCTATCTTATAAGTTTTTGATACTACCGGAATTACTGCCTTAAGATTGGCCCATAATTTCTTGTGTGATTGAAATGCACGATAAACCATTTCAACATTTTCTGTTCGTTCCGGTTTTGAATATGATTTCGTTATCACTACAATAATCGGAACACTTTTCCATACAGTCATAGACCGTGCCAGCAAATCAATATTCTTTCGAAACATTTTCCTGGAAGTTCCGTCTATGCAATACCAGATCATGTGAATCTGTCGGTCTTCATCATTATTTTTGATGCTTTCCTTTGACCATTTTCTTATTGATTTTATCGCATTGTTCTGATTAAAAAAACCGGGTTCAAATCCTATGGTATCAATGAGTCTGAATCCCAGTTCCTTGTTCTCATAAACGCGAAGTTCCTTAGTAGTGGACTCGCCTACGCCTGTCAGTGCCAGATTATCGGCTTGAAATACAGAATTGATCAATGTAGATTTGCCAACACCGGAATTGCCAACTACAACAATGTTTGCTTTCTTATATGATTGTTCTCCCCTATCATTATTCATTTCACCCATAAGAATCACCTCATTTAATAATACAAACATATTATCATTTATAATTGTATTATTCAATTATTTTGTAGCATGTATTTCACCAAGCTTTATAATAATATCTGTATATTTCTCCTCTGGCAAATTTAATGTAATTCTAATTATATTTCACTTGAAATACTAAAAAAAATAGGATAAAATATTGTTATGTGTATTATTGATTAAATAAGCATTTAATAATAAACGGTGTTGGGAGGTATTTTTTACATGAGATTAGTAACTCGTTCCGATTTCGACGGACTTGCATGCGGTACTTTATTATTGGAAGCTGGAGTAATTGATTCATGGACATTTGCTCATCCAAAGGATCTTCAGGATGGTCTGGTCCCTGTAACTGAGAATGATGTTCTTGCTAATGTACCTTTTGTAGAAGGTTGCGGTCTTTGGTTTGATCACCATTCAAGTGAACATGAACGTCAGGCATTAGAGGGCAAATATAAAGGAGAAAGTCGTATCACTCCTTCGTGTGCCAGAATCATTTATGATTATTATGGCGGTCAGGAGCGTTTCTCTCATTTTGACGAGATGATGGTTGCTGTTGATAAAGTGGATTCTGGTAATCTGACAGCAGATGAAGTACTTAATCCTACAGGATGGATATTGGTAGGTTTCCTTATGGATCCTCGTACAGGTCTTGGAAGATGGCGTAACTTCACAATTCCTAATTATAAATTAATGGAAGAATTGATGCAGGCATGTCGTACAATGAACACAGCGGAGATTCTTGATCTTCCTGATGTAAAAGAGAGAATTGAGGTATACTTTGAACAGGCTGAGAAGTTCAAAGAGATGGTTAAGGCTCATACACGTGTTGAGAAAGATGTTATTATTTCTGATCTTCGTGGTGTCGATCCAATTTACTCCGGAAACCGTTTCATGATCTACAGCATGTATCCCGAACAGAATATTTCTGCATGGATAGTTAACGGTAAGGGTGGACATGGCTGTTCTGCAGCAGTTGGATACAGCATCCTTAATCGTACAGCTACTATCGACGTTGGAAGTCTTATGTTGAAGTATGGCGGTGGCGGTCACAAAGCAGTCGGTACATGCCAATTTACCGACGAGAATATGGATGAAGAGCTTCCTAAGATGTTAGATGAGCTTATTAATGGTGTTAAGTAATAACATATGTTTACAGAATTTAAGCCCGCTTTGCAATATCGCAAGGCGGGCTTTTTATGTATTACATTGCTCTTTCTTTACTGCATGTAAAATACACAACCTGATATTTTTTTGAAACAATTTCCAACAATTTTTTTGCTGCTTTCATTTTATCCGAATCAAGATTGGTAAACGGATCATCAAGCACTAAAACCGGCAATTCATCACTGTACATTGCATCGGCAAGTGCCAGTCTTAAGCAGACAGATATAAGATCTCTGTATCCATAGCTTAATGTATTAATTTCCCTCTGCTTACCCAACTCTTCTACTGTAATATTAGTATCAGCATCAAGATGAAATATTTCACCTTCTTCTCCTGTCACTATACCATAATAATAGTTAAAGCTCTTTAAAATAGGTGCCGAATACTTTGAAGTTAAAGCCTCTTTTGCAGCGGCAAGTTTATCCTTAACCAGAGAAATATAATTATATTTCGTCTGCTCTAATTGCTGCTCTTCTTTAAGCTTTTCCAGCTTTATCTTGTTTTCTTCCCACTCTTCATATCTTTCCTGATATTCATCGATTGATCTGTTATATCCGACTATACGCTTATGAATACTCTCTAATTCATCTCTAAGCTTGACAATATTATCGTTGATATCCTCTAAAGACAGACGATTCTCCGAATCACCCAGCAAATCAAACCTCGTGATATCCGTTTCTTCCTTAAATGATTCCATTTCTTTACTGATGTCATCAATATTCACTGACAGATTTGAATACTTTTCAACATTATCACGTATCTCATCAAGTTGACCTGATATATCGGATTTTTGCTCTATACCAAGCTTTTCAAAAAATGCTGCTATCCTGTCATTTAACTCTTCTGCTTCTTTACGTGCAGCATTATATCTGCTGTCTTTTTCTTTTAGCAGATTATATTTTGCAGCATCATCCTTAAGCCTGTGTAAATCTTCTAAATACCTCTTACTGTCCGCATTACCATAGTATTTATCTATTAGTTCAAATAATTCTTTTCCTATAACTTCAGCCTCACCGGATTTACTGCTACTCCTTGAAATTTCTTCCTTCTTCTTAAGGCTGCTATATTCTATGGCATCGGCATTTATCTCCTGAAGAATCATGTTGACTGAATACTCATCAAATTCTCTGCCATGCATACGCATAAAATCCGCTGTCTTTTTATCAGCTTCTGCAACAAATTCCATATCTTTGCTGATAGTTTCCTCTAAGTTGATAACATCCTGCGAAAAAACGCCTGAGTCTTCTTTTCCCTTTGAAAGCATCAAACCTGCAATGAGCACCGTTGCTCCCAAAATAACCGTCACTATACCCGGAAGACCTTTTATCATGACTGCAATAATCAATCCGACTACAATCAGCATAATTCCGACTATAAGCGGAATCATTTTTCCGCTACCCTGTGCTTTTTTTGCTTCCTGTGATGCCTTGAGTGCCGACAGTGCCGCTTTGTTGGAGGAAAGTGCCGCCTTTCTGTTATTTCGCTCATTCCACTTCGCAATCATCACCTGAACCTGCTTACTGTCATCAGAAAACAACGGTTCTAAATTTTCAAGTCTTGCCTGCTCATCTGCACTTAACTGTTCCCTGCTACACTCGGCCATCAACTCATTATAACCGGCAGCTTTTTTTAACATATCATCAAGAGCATCTTCCCTAAGAACACCGTCTGCAAACAATTTTCCAAGTCTTTCATGCTCATTCTTTTCGTTGTCAGACAGACAATATTCGTTAATCTTTTCCTTCTGTCCTTCAAGCTTCATACAATCATTAATTATATCTTTTACTGATTGAACATCCGGAACATCTTTGGGAAAATATCCCTTTAATCTGTCATACTCCTCCTGACGTGATGACAACCTGCCACACAGCTTATCCCACTCACCTTTCTTTGCTACCAGCTCACGCATAGCAGCTGCCTCTTTTTGTTTTTGCGAAAGCTCATCTAACATTTGTTTGTTATCATCATAACTTTTCTGTTCAGCCCTGCATTTATCCTCTAACGAAGCGATGCTTTCTCCGATGGAATTTCCGTCTAATATCCTGCTTTCATAATCCGCAATCTCTGTTTTCCTTTTTGAGATTGAACCGGTTTTTCTACGCGGTGCCATAGCGTTTAGCATCTCGGTAAGTCTCTTGTCAGCCACCTCATAACTGTTAATATCATTTGTATTATCAGTCAGATTACCTATCTTTGCGTTAATATCATCTGTTGAAGATGTATAGCAGTCACTCTGACCGATGAATATCGTACGCATAAATGATTCCCTATCAATCTTAAATAACTCTCTGCCGATGTTTTCGGAAAAATCATTGGAGATAAGATTGGTATCCGCATCTCTTAGTTCAAACTCATCATTAACATCTTTATCATGAAATATTCTGTTAACAGTATATGTCTTTCCATCTGCTTCAAAGGTAATTCTGCCACCGAAAACTCCCCCCTGCCAGGGCCTGTATCGCTTTCTCTCATTCTCTTCAATGCTTTTTTTACGCTCTCCGTCAAGTCCATAGAACATAGCTCTGACAAATGCAGCAAATGTACTCTTCCCCCAACCGTTGTCGTGAAGAATAATATTTGCGCCCTCATCAAACACTTCCGTATAATCTTTTAACGTACCGAAATTCTCTATATGACAGGAAATAAATTTCATAACTACACTACCTCCTCTCCTGCCAATACCAAAAGTCCGTATCTGATTATTATTTTTTTATCCTCCTCGGAAAGCAAACTGTCCGACATAACATTTCTTACAAATTCACCCTTTAATGATACATCCGACATATAGGATTCTATGTCAATCTTAAGCCTTGTTTCGTCTTTGACTTTAAGATAATAATAGTCGTCTTTAAGTGCTGTACATATGTAGTTTTCATCCTTTGTACACTCTACGTCCACCATTCCGTCAAGTACAATTTTTATAAGACTTGTTGCAGCAGGTGACACCTCATCCAATTCATTTCGTACACGGGAAAGCATTTCAGAAGTATTGTCACAATCTGAAACATCAACCTTAATTTCATATAATCTTCTCTTTGCAAAGGGTATAAATGTCGGTGTACATTTACCCGCATCAATATCTATGTCAAGCAAAACAAATCCATGTTCTCCACATTCGTCAAAACCTCTTCCCTCAAGGCATCCCGGATAACAATAGGTTGCCCTTGGGTCAAGCTTTTCCATCTTATGGAAATGAACATGTCCAAGCGCAAGATAATCAATTCCTTTATTCCTGAGTGCCTTAAGATTGATAACCTCAGTCTTGTCTTTTTGTGTACTTTCTGATTCCTGACCATGAAGCATTACAATATTAAACTTGCCCGAATCAAGAACAAGCTGATTATAAATAGCTCCCGAATTATCTTTCGTAAGCTCCACTGCTGAGATCGTTATCTTACCGCCTTCTTCCTCATAGGTCGACCAGTTCGAATCAAACATCTTCAGATTATCAGGGACTTTTGAGAGACCTGAAAGAAAATTATCATTATCATGATTACCTTTCAGATAATAGAAATTAATATCCGGATTCTCCGTAATATTGCTTAGAACCACATTTCTTGTAGTTGCAGATATTTTACTCGTATCAAACATATCTCCGGCAATAAGAACAGCCTCGACGTTATTATCTGCAGCATATCTTACAAGCCTTTCAAATGTAGCCAATAATTCACGTTTTCTTTCTTTCGCATTTTCCTTGTCCAGATTACGTTCCATCTTTGAATCAAGATGCAGATCAGCACAATGGATAATCTTCATAGTTATTCTATCTCCTAATACTCTGTTTCTATTTCCGCAATACCGTACATCTTACAGGTTTCTTTTTCTTAAAAAACACATCACATATTCCCCATATAACAATAGGTAGTTCGTTCATCCATCAGCCTATCTGCCGTCATAATCATCAGACATGATACGTTCGACATCTATACCATACTCACTAAGATCGACTCTACCACAGTTCACTGTTATGCCCTCTGCCTTTAACAGCTCCGCCTGTCTTCCGGGACCGCCAAATGCAAATTCCCCGGCAAGTTCTCCCTTACTGTTAACCACTCTGTGACATGGAATAATACCCGGTTCAGGATTCTTATGAAGCGCATTGCCGACAGCACGTGCCATCTTCTTGTCTCCTGCAAGCTCCGCCACCTGTCCATATGTTGCAACCTTACCGCTTGGAATCTTCTTAACCGCCTCATAAATACGCACGGCGGCACTATAAGAAATCAGGTCATAGCTCTCCGCTATCATCCGCTTAACATCCACATCAGGTATGCTTCCATCCAAAATGATAGTATTCCAATGATCCTTATTCTGGTGATATCCCGGTACAACAGACTTATATACACTCCTCCAGAAAAACGCCTTATCAGGATTAACCTTCACGTTAAGATTAATAAAACCATCCCGCTCGTATGTCCACAGAAAGGCCTTTTTATTCTTCCTGTATCTGACCAGTTGCCAGTTATTATCGTGAAATGGTGCTTCCTGATAAGTATCCGGAAATGAAAGTCCATAATTTAAAACATCTTCTCTTGTCATGATAGTTTACATAAAATCAAAATTTGACAATCTCAGGTGCAGCTGTAAATGAAGCAAATGTTGCAACAGCATCCTTCATATATAACACTTCAGTATTGCCGTCATCCTCAGAGTACATAGCGCGTAGATTAGGATATGCATCAAGCATAGAAGCTCTTGCCTCTCTTCTGTCATCCTCTACAAGCTCACATGCAATTCTTATCCATTCACCATCCTTAAATGCACTTATTTCAACCTTAGGATTTGCATGAATCTGCTTTGAAACATTTTTCGACTTTCCTGTCTGGATATATAATTTTCCATCAAAAAGATTAATTGTTCCAAACGGTCTTACTCTTGGCTGATCTCCCTCAACCGTTGCCAAATAATAAGTGCCTGCCTCTTTAAGAAATTGTAATACTTTCTCCATAATAAATATACCTCCTATATTAATAATACAGGCAATCATAAGATAATTTTCGAAGTTACCATAACTATGTGATTGCCCTAAAATAACATAAAAACAATTATATCACCAACAACAGCTACTAACAATACATGCTTATCATTTTACTTTGATTTTCCTTAGTCTCGGAATGCTCTGCAATCCCTATTATCTTATACAAATACATATTTCATTCATGACCTCCCATGCTTTTTTAGTGTAACATACAGACATACATTCTTACTGTTATTATCGGTGCTGTTGATTCTAAGTTCCTTAATGCCACTGATAAATCTGGAAAGCGTAGAATAGCCAAATTCTCTGACATTGAAATCCGGATACCGACCGCGAAGCTTTCTTCCTATGATACCAAGCTCTACGCCGTCATTACCGGCCTTCTCAACCGTTTCTATAATATAATTTGTAACCTCATCTCGAAGTGTACTGTCTTCACGAACTTTAACAATAACCGTACTATTCTTCTTTTTGAGTTTGAAGTTATCCATATCCTCAATAAAGGTGGAAAGCAGCCTGTAGCCATAATTCCTCACATCAAAATCAGAATACTTCTTCTGAAGCCTTGAACCAATCTCACCAAGCCCAGTATCTCTACCTTTATTATTATTCTCTGAGATAATTTCAATTATGGCATTTTCGATAACAGACGGATGTAATATATTATCAGCTTTTCTCTTTTTCCGACCTGAAACCTTGCCTTCTTCCGTCTCATCTTCAGACTCATCGAGAAGAAGCTCAAGGTCCGTAAATACCGAACATGCAGCCCTGAAAGACTTCGGTGTCTTGTTTTCACCCATTCCTATCACTTCCATACCCGATTCCCTAAGTCTGCTGGCAAGCCTTGTAAAATCTCCATCACTTGAAACGATACAGAACCCATCTACGTTTCGTGTATATAAAATATCCATCGCATCGATTATCAGTGTGCTGTCAGTCGCATTCTTTCCTACAGTATTTCTAAACTGCTGAATAGGTGTAATGGAATTCTCCATCAGCTCATTTTTCCATTTGTTATTCTGTGTACTTGTCCAGTCTCCGTAAATTCTCTTATAAGTAACCACCCCGTACTTTGTCATTTCATCAATAATACTTGTTATATACTTTGACGAAATATTGTCTGAATCTATCAAAACCGCGAATCTTTTATCTTCCATATCAAACACTACCTCATTTTTTGTTCTATGATTGTTTTCAAATACTTATTATGTCATCTTACCGCTCCATGTGTATGATCACAAAAGCGTATCATAACTCGTTTTATCATACCAAATAGATGTCCTTAATTCAATATTCGTAAGGCTATTTGGGCAATTACAATAATATCAACCGCATTTAGTTTTAATTTTTATCTCATATGTGTTATACTCATTAAAACAATGCTAAACAGCAAAAAACAAACATAACAGACAGGAGATATCATGTACTCATATAAATGTATAACCACTTACAACGGAACTAGATATAACGGCTGGCAAAAGCAGGGCAATACCTCTAACACGGTACAGGGCAAGCTAGAATACACGATATCCAAAATGCTAGATGAAACTATAGAGATAAGTGGTTCAGGGAGAACAGATGCAGGAGTTCATGCCCTTAATCAGGTATTTAATTTTAACTGTAGCCAAAAATTACCCGACAGTTTTTTGGATGATCTTAACGGATTCCTGCCAAAGGATATCCGTATCCTTTCATGTGATGTTTGTTCCGAGCACTTTCATGCAAGATTAAATGCCAAAGAAAAGGTATATCAGTATCGCATTGACACATCAGAATACGGCAATCCATTTATACGCGATACCTCTCATCATGTTCCGGAAGATCTTAATATAACCGCAATGAAAAAGGGCGCCTCATATTTAATCGGCACCCATGATTTTAAAAGTTTTTGCAGCAACAAACGGATGAAGAAATCATCTGTTCGCACAATCTATGATATTTCATTTGAGAACTTAGAACATGACAAGCAACTTTATATAACGTTTCGTGGAAACGGATTTCTTTACAATATGGTACGGATTATGGTCGGAACTCTTATAGAGATCGGTCTTGGTATCCGCACCCCTGAAACTATTGTTGAAGCTCTTGATAATCCTGACCGTTCTCTTGCCGGGCACACCGCACCTGCTAAAGGATTGTTTCTCGTGGATGTCATATATAGCACATAATGGACAAATTTAACATTTCCAATACGGTCATTAACAAATTGACCGTATTTAATTTTGTCTACTTCTTTCCTGTAAGATAATACACTGCAAGTGCTGTTCTGTGGGATATCCCTTCCTTTGAAAGAATCCCTGTGATATAGTTCTTAACCGTTCCTTCGGAGATAAACAGCTTATCAGCTATCTCTTTATTAGATAATCCATCTGCCACCGACTGTATAATCTCTAACTCACGCGGCGAATAGTTAGAATCATCAAAACCTTCCGCACTTTTATCCTGTGGCTCATTATCAAAGTTTAAAGAATTCATAATAGTCTCATCCATTACACCTGAGCCGTAATATACCGACTTGATCATCTGCTTTAAATGCTCCGGTGTGTGATTCTTAATAAGATATCCCTTTGCACCATTTTTCAACGCCTGTCTCACCAGCTCGTCATCATCAAATGTAGTAAGTATTAAAACCTTTCCCAAACTCTCTTCAACAATAATCTTAGTTGCCTCTATACCATCCATTTCAGGCATCTGTATATCCATGAGAAATACATCCGGTGCCTGCTTCCTGGCAAATTCTATAGCTTCCCTTCCGTTGGCCGCTGTACCGAGAACTTCAAACTCATCATCAACGTCAAGAATTATCTTCATTCCATCCCTTACAAAATCACTGTCATCCGCTATTATAACCTTTATCTTTTCCATATCGTATCCCCTATCTCTTCTTTCAAATAAGCTTTGCGAAACTCTTTGAAAACATATAATTCTTTGTACATATTATACAGCTTCCATAAACATGGTGCTTTGGAGCCGCCGGCACTTAACGAATGCTAAGCATGAGTTTAGTACCGTTGCGTGCGACAAGCAGCGAAAGCGTGCCTGTTATGGAACTGTATAATATGTACATAGTTATTATATCTTACCGGAGTTTCGCAACAGCTTATCCCTCTACTCCATCGGTAATATCATATTCACTGAAAATCCCACCTCGGTTTCAAATGAAAGTGCTCCATTTACAGTCCTCACCCTCTGCCTCATACCGGATATTCCCATTCCGTCCTTAAATTCCTTGCATCCAACTCCATCGTCAGTGATACTGCAACGTATCATTTTATTCAGTACCAAAAGTTTTATGACTATGTGTTTACACCCTGAATATTTCATCGAATTGGAGACTGCCTCAAAAGAATTATCAAGAATTATCTCCCACAGAGAATCATCTATCTTTGATGTATCTCCTTCTATTTCAAGTAAAGTCTCAACTCCCTTTTTGTTACCGTCCTCACAGAGCTTATATAACTGAAGCATTGCAAGCTCTTCCTTCTTTGGGCGTTCCTTTCTAAGTATAGCCCTGATTTCATCCATTCCTGTTCTAAGCTGATCAATGACTGCCTGAAGCATATTTTTTGTCTTCTCAGGATCTTTATCTATGAGTAATTTTGCTGCCTCTAACTGATATACTGAACCATTTATATTATGTCCAAGCTTATCGTGAAGTGTCTGCGACAACGCTGCCCTTTCCTCTAAGATCTGATTCTCCGAGAGCAGCATATTTCTCTTCATTTCTTCTTTTGCTTCATATTCCTGCTCACGCATATTCCTCTTGAGCTTCTGTTCAACCTCTATGTCCTCATGCAAACGGCTTTGATAACCCTTTATGACAAAATTATTCTGAATATAAATAATTGTCAGCAACAAAATGATCAAGGGGCGTGTTATGACACCGGTGAGCAGGTCAAAAACTATCGATGCCGTCGGGATAAAATAAAATTTGATATCAAGTCCCTGAAACAACGATAGAATTTCAAACGCAGTCAAAATTCCCAACAGGTAAAATGAATCCCGGTTAAAATAAAAAATGACAAGATAAATCAATACAGCCAAAACCGCACCGATAACCCTCATCTTACCAGCCTTTAATTCTTTTATTGACATCAAACCGATATAAAACGAAACAAACAAGAGTATCCTTACAGATACTCCTGTCATTCTTGCTTCGTCTATAAGTCCATATAAGCATAGCACTACCATCAGCGCCAGCCTGATAAAAATAAAATAGTTTTCTCTTAAACGTTCATTCATAATTTTTGTATTTAATCCCTACACTTCCAAGGCTCAATGTTACTATCAAATATGCTACTGTAATACATAATAACATAAAATATACCTTACTGTCTTTAGTCATTATCATTTCTGTCGCTTCGAAGAACCATTTTTGAGGCATCATGTATGACAGAGCCTTTACCGCCTTGGTTGTATGGTCAAGAGGAAAGTATAATCCCGCAAGGAGTGCCGACATACTCCATATGGTAAATGCTGCAACATTGGCACTCATCACATTGCCAAGAAGTATTCCAAACAGCAAGCTTATAGCACAGAATATAAGGCCCATCAAAAAAATCATAAGCAGAAATACCGGAAGGCTTATACCCATATTTTTTTCACCAAACAACACAGTGCAGATACCCATGATAAATGTCAACATTACAGAAACCACTGCTCCGCAAATGAATTTTGATGCGAAATACTGTCCGTTGGTAAGATTGGTAAGCTTAATTCTGGTAAGCACCATATCCTTCTGTTCCTTAATGGCTGTATGCGATACATATATACCGCAAAATACAAATCCCAGTGTCAGTATTGCAAAGGCATATCCCAAAAGTGTCTTTTTATCGCGCTGTTCATCAGTAAGCTCACTGTGATTGTTTGCTGCAATAGACTTAACACTTTTCTTCGGAAGAAGTTTGTTCATCCCATCAAGTGTCTTTACAACATCTTCGCTTCCGGCAAGATTTACCGCATTTCGTATCTGTCCTGCGCACATCTTTATCTCATTTTCAAGCAACTTCTGTCGCTCATCATCAGACAATATATATATCGAAAGTGCTTCTTTAACATCACCGTCAATTATCTTATCACTAAAATCCCTCTCAAGATAAATGGCAGCTCCCATCCTGTCGTCATATCCATCCGTATGTAAATGTGCCTCTATATCCTTCTTTGTCATATCAGGTACTTTTACCCTGCATACCGTAAACGCACCACTTTCTAAGAGCTTATTTAACAAATACTTTGAAAGCTCACTCTCTGACGCATCATAAACCTTAAGAGTATATCTACCGTTTCCGCCATAATATGCAACTTTAGAATCCACACCGTCAAGTTCAACAATCTCATTCTTTCCGGTATCCTCATAGGCGCTGATATTTTCCTGTTTTACCTTTAGGATAAATGTCGATAAAACCGGGGTAATAATAATGAAAAACCAAAATCCTTTATTTCTGAAAAGTAGTTTTAAAGTAGTTTTAATTATCTCAACCATTTTTTAAGGACCTCCTCATCTTTCCGATAAATACGGCTATAGCCGAACATACAACCGCAATCATTAATGAATACACTATCGAACTTGTCACATACTCACTGTGTCCCATGACAGATAATTCTACCAATGCCCTGTTTCCATGATAGATTGGAGTGATCATTTTAAGTGTTTCCGGATGACCCGAGAACATATAAGTTTCAAAACTTCCTCCGATAAAGCCCATGACCCATACAACTCCAAAGGTGATTATTATCGTACCGATCATGCTGAAGGATATCTCGTAGATCATCAATTCCATAGCAGATGCTGCAATTATCATAAGTAAAACTACCGGAATGGAAATTGCAAGATTGCCCCAATGAACTCCTAATAAAAATGCTGTTATCACTCCGGCCGTGCCTATACCAAGTGCAACTACCATAACAATCGGTATCAGCTTTGCAAGATATATCTGTAATGAAGAAAGATTAGAAACTTTAAGCCTTTCATTTATCCTGTTCTTCTTCTCGTTAGAGAGAAGGCCGGCTGCACAGACAATTGCACACCATCCGTAATACACTATATAGATTATTCCGTAATAATCGGTAGAATTAACAGGTGCTATATGATCTACACTTTTGACATTTAGCGAAATATCACTTGTGTCATCACTTATGGCACTGTTGAAAAATGCTGACATCATATACTCAAGTGTAGTTCCCTCAACTTTTTTATCCTCACTTTCATAAACTGTATATCCGTCCTTATTAAACTCAACAAAACCTCCAAGCTCATTTTCATCTACCAGTTTTTTCGGGGCACCTGATTTATATTCAGTAAATGTAACCCCATTGTCTTTTCCGACCTCTACCAGTTTGTCAATATAAGCTGTGTAATCACTTTCATCCTCAATGATGTATCCGACTTCAAATGATGAAACCGATTCGTAGCTTTCAAGAAGAGCTGAAAAAGCACTGATAAGAACAGCTGAGGTTATGATCGGACATAGTACAAACATGAAAATATTTACACTATTTCGAAACATTATCTTAAAATTATTTTTTATTAAATAAATGATCATATTAATCTCCATTCCGCCTCTTTTTATGGCAATAATAGCAATGAAAAACCATATCTTTTCAGACTATAAATCCCTCAACTTCTTGCCTGTTAATGTGAGAAATACTTCCTCCAAAGTAATCTCAGAAATATCATCGGTTACAAGCTTTTTCAATTCCTCAGAGGTACCTGAAGCAATCACCTTTCCATTGTCCATTATCGCAATGCGTGTGCATATAGCTTCAACTTCCTCCATGTAGTGACTTGTATATATTACTGTTGTACCGTTCTTGTTGGACTCTTTAATCTTCTCAAGAATAAAGTTTCTTGACTGCGGATCGATTCCGACTGTCGGCTCATCAAATATTAAAAGTTTCGGATGATGACCAATCGCACATGCAATGTTTAATCTTCGCTTCATACCTCCTGAAAAAGTTTTCGCATAATCATTTCTTCTTTCAGAAAGACCAACATACTCCAAAGATTCATCAATCCTTGCCTTAAGCTCTGCTCCTTTTATCCCGTACAGTGAAGTAAACAGTTCTACATTTTCCCATGCTTTAAGACTTCCGTGTATCGCAAGATTCTGAGGAATATATCCAAGATTCTTACTGAGTTCCTTCTTGTTCTTAGTAAAATTCTTACCCATGAACTCTACAGTTCCAAAGTCAGGTTTGACAAGGTTACATATCATATTCATCGTTGTACTCTTTCCTGCACCGTTTGGTCCTAAGAGTCCGAATATCTCCCCTTCCTTTATCTCGATATTAAGATTATCAACAACAGTTCTGTTATCATATTTCTTTGTAAGATCAGTGGTTTTTAAAATTGTTTCCATCACAACATCTCCTTTAAATCGTTCGTGAATTGATTTTGTGATTATAAGATAGCATTTTAAAAATCATCTTTGTAGTGAGAAAAGGTATAAAATGGATATGACTTTCGTCATGTTATGATTTCTCCATAGATGACAAAAGCACCTGCATTTAACTGCAAGTGCTTTTATACATTTATTTCTATACGATTTTCTCCTACTCCTCAGTAATCATATTAACCGGATTTAAACTTCTGGTCTTTAATCCGAACAGTCCTGCCGTCACAACAGCAACCACAAGTATTCCGACTATTGTAATGACCTGCCATACAGGTGCGATTGAGAAATCAATCTGCTTTACTCCAAAGAGTGAGAAGCTTGCAACACACACCTTACTTCCGAAAGATTCTGAAAGAAATGCACCGACCAATGTTCCCACTAGTATTGCCGGAACATTTGTCATCATAATCTGCAATATAAGTTGGGCAGATGTCATTCCCAGTGCTTTATTAACTCCAAGATTTCTCCACTCTCTGACAATCTTAGCTCTTATCACAAGTGCTTCCACGAATATAACTACAAATACGGTTATTATTGAAATCAATATACACAATATTTTCATTGCGTTATTTACGGTCTCAATAGTTCCCGAAAGATTCTTTACCATATCCATCTTTCCGCCAAATTCTATGTCCTTACTCTTTTCAAGCTCCTTTATCTCTTTGTCAAGATCATCATAGGTAACGCCTTCCTTAGCTGTGATCTTATATTGAACCGTAGGAATTGCCGGGAGTAATCTCTTAGCACCATCAAATGTAATGCTTATAGACCTGCCCATTCTCTCCATTCTCTGATCAATACCTGTTATGATATAATCTGCCGATTTATCTCCATATTTTATGGTTACAACATCACCGATTCCAACTGACAAATCTTCTGCAACTCCTGTTGTTACTATCATCTCATTATCATGCTTAGCAATTCTTCCCTCAAGAAGTACAAGATTAGGCCTCTTTGATATATCACGAAATCCATATGTATATACATTTTCACTCACATCTTTGTATGATGCTACAGGCTCAAATCCAATCTGGGACAGAATACTGTCAACACCCTCAAGTTCATTTAATTCATCTTCAACATCCTCATTTCCTTCAACAAGCATTGTACCTGCATCGATTCCCATTATCTTTATGAGAGTGTCAGGATTTCTGCCGAAGTTATCCATCAGACCAAATCCTAAAAGGGTTGAAAGTGTAAGTACCACAACTATTAGTATCATAACAAGATTTCTGCCTGCTTCACCAAAAGTCTCTTTTAATGAGAGTACCAATGGTATTGGAAGATAAGTCTTCTCAAACGGGAAGAAATTACGTTTAAAGTTATGCGCATTTATTCCGCCTCTAAGTGCATCGAGAACTGATATCTTCTTATACACTCTGCTAGAAAATCTTGAAACAACGAGAATCAACAATGTAAGTACGATAACAACCACAACACCAAGCAAATAATTAATCGGCTGATTCCATGTAATTCCAAGTACAGAACTTACGAGTGTTCCAAACTGATTAGCGGTAAATATAGCGCATAACACTCCAAGCACTGCTCCGAAAAATGCTACCATTACAATCTCTACTGACAACGCACCTCTAAGCTCTTTTACCGTATAACCGGACGCTTCAAGAATTCCCGTATTCTTCATGTTACGCTGTATAAAATTCTTAATTGAAAATGATATAATAACGATTGCTATTACAAGTATAAGTACCGCAAACAAGAAAACAACCGCCATTACTATCATAGGAATAAACTGTGAGCCACCCCTCATCATCTGCCAGTTAACAGACAAAAATCCTGTATAACCGGCTTCAGGATTTTCATCATTATACGGCGTAATATACTCCTTATAGCTTTCTGTTATCTCTTTTTCCAACTCACTTGTTGTAAAATAATCCTGTTTTTTCCCAAAGCTGTATATATATTCAACTACATTTGATACCGCAGGTGCGAGCTCACTTTCATCAATTTTGCCCTTATATACTACTCCTGCAATTGCCTTGTCAGGATTCTCTTCTAATATTTTATCAATCATTTTACCTGACATATACGTATAATACACGGTAATATTAATAGATGACGAAAAATACGGATCTTCCGAATAACCGACAACATTAAAGTCGTAAACGGTATCATTTATACGAAGCTCTAAAGTATCACCTATTGCATAGCGATTTTTCAAATAGAACGGAACTATGATATCATCATCGGAAAGCTTATCGACATCCAAATCTTTACTTAAAACTTTCATTAAGTTTTTTTCCTGTGCATAGTCCTCAACGAAAAATTCATATTCTTTCCATTCTTTTTCGTTCTTATTTCTGTAGTCGGCATAGACATCCATAAGCGGCGATGACTCATACTCAATGATGTGTTTATTATTTTCAAAAGCTTTCTTTGCGCATTCATTTTCCGGAGCTGTGTCACGTACAAAGAGTAACTCATGAGCACCATTTATCTCCTCAAATCTTTTATCCATCACCATACCCATTCCGGATAAAACCGAGCCGCAGTTAAAGATAAGAAATGCAGACAAAAACGTGAGTATGAAAAATGTTATCATATCGCCTTTTTGTTTCTTAATATTGTTCTTTGCTATGAAAAATAATTTATACATCTTACCACCCCATTTCCTGAAGGAAATCTTTAAGTTTCTTATGTCTTTCTATAGCCTTTTCCTGATTTGGATTGCTCTCATCCTTGTAGTCACCTGCATACTTGCCAAGTTCAATCTCATCCGATATAACCCCATCTGCAAGATAAATAATCCTGTTACCGCGCTCGGCAGCTTTGACCGTATGAGTTACCATTACTATGCTCTGACCTTCATTGTTAAGGTCTGATAAAATATTTAAAACATTTGTCGTATTCTGCGAGTTTAATGCTCCTGTCGGCTCGTCTGCAAAGAGGATTTCGGGATCATTTATCACACCCCTGACAACTGCTACCCTCTCATGGTATCATTTAAATAATTTTGCTGAAAAACAAATCCGCAATGATTTTTTCTAAACTTTGCAAGCTTATCATTTGAATATCCCGATATGTCCTCATCGCCATAATTTATCTTTCCAAGTGTCGGACGGTCCATTCCTGAAAGTGCGTATAAAAGTGTACTTTTACCTGAACCCGAGTTACCCATAATCACCGTGAAGTCTCCCTTGTATATTTCAAGATTTAAATTACGAAGTACGTGCTGCTGTACGGATTCGTTTGAAAATGTTTTTGATAAATCTGTTGCTTTTAAAATTGTTTCCGACATATTAGTCACCCTTTCTTTTTTTATTCACTACTGTTATTGCAACTCCTCATACAAGCCACAAACCATATGCTTACGCATATGTCGTAATATCATTACTTGTGTTTGTGGCTGTATGTGGAGTTCCTGCTTCGCAGTTACGATATAAGTTAAGATAAGTGTTCAATCGTGCAAGCACATTGAAGCGCTTACCTCAACTTATATCCTTTGCGATTAGTAACATCTTATAACAAAAAAATAGAGAAGTCTTAATCTGATTCTTCTCTATTTCTTAAATGATTCTTAATTGGAATATTTAATTATTATCTGGAATATACTGCATCATTCTTTGATAACAGGTATACACAATATTGATTCATACTTATTCCTTCTCTTTTCGAATGTTCAGCAAGTGATTTGTGAAGACTTTTGGGTAATCGTAATTTGAATTGTCCTGAATATTCATCAAGATCATCAGGCTCCTGTATCTTAATTCCATCCTCAATTGCTGTAGTCAACCAGACTTTTTTTGCATCCAACGCATTATAAACAGCGGTTTCAATTGTATCTCCACATGAAACACATCCCGGAAGTTCAGGAAATGAAACAACATAACCGCCTTCTTTTCTGTCTTCAATTATTTCCATCCTATAGTTCATAGAGAGGTATTCATTCAATGTTTTCATCATTATTTTCCTCACTTTCTACTATTTGCTTAACGATTTCAACATATACGGTTTTAATCGGTTCATGTTTGGGGATCGTAATCGGATTACAATTAGGTTTTCTGAATATGTAATGGCTACTTCCACCTTTTGGGGTATTCATCGTATATCCATAACTCTCCAACACTTTCTTCAATTCAGAAAACCGCAAGTCTTTTGATAATGATGTAATCTTATTTAATAGTTTATTCCATTTTGACATAGTTCTCTCCTTTGTATTATATGCGGTGTCATATACGGTGTCAATATATCACAAAACAAAAAAACTTCGACTTTTAATTGTTATAAATATATAGTACAATAAAAATGCCATTGGAATACAATATAGTATGCTAATAGCATTTGTCAAGTTGCTATATCTATACATTTTCAAAGGAGCTTTATGCCATGCAACCAAGATTAATACCAGAAAACTTAAAGAATGCAAGGGAGGCTCTCGGAATCACAAGACTAGAAGCCTCACAAAGAATGAACATTCCTCAGAGTTCTTATGTAAGATATGAGTTAGGAACAAGGAAACCTACTCACGCCACCATAATACAGATGGCACAGATATTAGGGACAAGTGCTGATTATCTCATTGGAAAAACCAAGAACACTACCCCTGATTCCGTAACCGTCAAAAAAGACGATGCACCAATTATCTTTGAAATAGCAAATGGTGCTAATAACCTCAATAAAAATCAGCTTAACCGTCTATATGATTACTACATAAAGCTTGCAAAGGAGAAATGATACCTTGAGCAAATTATCCATAGATAACAACATCCTGTTAATCAATACCAAGAGCGGCAATTACAGAATTGCAATCAAAGACATCATTTATATAGAGAGCGATCTACGCACCGTTAACATATTTACAGCTAACGAAACCTATTATTGCTATGAACGATTAGATATAATCGAAAAACAACTTACCAACTTCGATTTTATCCGCTGTCACCAGAGTTATCTTGTTCAGGCGGACCATATCATTTGTTATGATAACCACACATTACAACTAAAGGGCACTGATTTTCCTGTACCTGTCAGTCGCAGATGTCAAAAGAATATCAGACTTCTTATACAGGAGAAAAATGAGCATGGCATACTGACATGCGTTGATGGACTATATACCGGTTACATTGTAAGAATAGAACCCGAACAGCCTATAATGATTGGGCGTGACGGTAATGTAGCCGATATTATCATTCAACTTCCAATGGTAAGCAGACTTCATTGCAGGCTCATTTACCATGAAGAACGAGGCGAATACGAGATAACCGATTATTCGAGAAACGGCACATTTATACATAACGAAATCAGGCTGATTCCTAATCATAACTATATTCTTGAACCGGGAAGTGAAATATGTTTTGGTGACAGAACAAACATATTTAAGGTGTTATAAGAAAGGAAGAACTATGAATCTTGTTAAATGCGAAAACGGACACTTCTACAATGCAGACAAATTAAAATCATGTCCTCATTGTGCAGGCATACAGGCGGATATCACAGTCAAAGACATAACCGGCAATAAACAGTCAGATATTGATACATTTATTCCCGACAACGATATGCAAAACACTTATATCCAATCCAACAAGCGCAAGCTCACAGGTTGGTTAGTATGTATAAATGGCAATATGGAAGGTGATTGTTTTACTCTTTATTCAGGTGAAAACCACATAGGTCGCGACACAAGTATGGACGTGATACTTTTCAAAGAATCTACAGTTTCAAGATGTAACCATGCTATAATCACATATGATGATATATATGCTCGCTTCTCTCTGCAAACCGATACCAGCACCGTCTATGTCAATGAAAAATTTGTAGAGCCAAAACACTTTGTAACACTCAAATCTCATGATATAATAAGACTTGGCGATTGCGAATTATCATTCGTAGCATTTTGCGGAAAACATTTTCAGTGGGATTATAGTTGAATTTACGAATAACAGCGCGGAAGCTAAGCCGGCATATTATGAGAGGTACTTCGTACATCTCATAATGCTCGAAAACTTCCGTTATTTTATACCGCAACAAAAATTACTATCTGACTTATGGAGAAAGCCATGAAATCAATTACTTCACATTCATTACCAAAGGACACCGTCCTTTCAGACAACTACATAATAGAAGACGTTATTGGTGAAGGTGGTTTTTCCATAACTTACAAATGCAGAAAAACAGACTCCAATAAAATCTATGCTGTCAAAGAATATTTTCCGGATGCATCTGCATACCGTATTCCTGACAGCAACAAGATATCCTCATACAAAGGCAAACATATATCCTTTGAAAAAGGCAGAAGACATTTCCTTAAAGAAGCTGGAATTCTCTCAAAATTCTCAACATTAGAACACCTTGTAAGTATTCACGATATCATTGAAGAAAATGATACCGTCTATATTGTAATGGATTTTATTGACGGTATTACACTCAAACAATACGTTGAAGAAAACGAACCTTTATCAATCGAAGAATTGTCTGCACTAATTATTCCTGTAATGAGCGATATATCAAAGATACATACAAGTGGTCTTCTTCACCGCGATATCACTCCCGAAAATCTGATAATCGGAACAGATAATAAGCTTTATCTTATCGACTTCGGTTCAGCCGCTTTTGAAGACATTGGCGATACAGAGAATAAAACAGTCATATTAAAACCCGGATTTGCCCCACCGGAACAATATTTGCCTTCCGGCAAACTCGGTGCGTGGACGGACGTGTATGGTCTGTGTGCAACTATGTACTATTCACTTACCGGTATAACTCCGGCTGATGCATTGCTTCGCTCATCTTCTGACAACCTTGCTCCCTTATCTTTTAAACTATCAAAGGATTCATGGCAGGCTGACGTTATAATGAAGGGGCTTAGTCTGCATTCTGCCGACCGATATCAGAGCATGGATGCACTGTATCAGGCATTCATCATCCCTCCTTTTGAAATGAGTGCGGAAAGGAAAGAACAACTAGACACAATCAAACACTCAAAAACAATAATGCCATCTGGTGACTACACCAACATAACTAATCCTTCTGCCAACAAGCCCTTATTTGATTCAGATAATTCCGTTAAACTTAAGAGAAAACTGTTTCAGAGTATAGTTATCCTTATAATAGTTATTCTCGCATACGCAGGCTTTAGTTTCTTTGGAACACCACTACCGTTGTGGCCTAACGATTTTACCTATGCGGCACTAAATGATTCCGAAACTAAAAATACAACTACACCGACCATGGAGAAAGACTCGGATAAGGAAACTGGTAAAAGTGATACAGTGAAAAAAACAACAAACGAAAACAACAATACTAATTCTCACACTACAGAAACTACAAGCACAAGTGCTACTAACTCTGGGACTACTGAGGCAGCAGCAAGTGATGCTGTTACAGGTTCAAATAATTCCGAAACAGCATTGAATAATAACACTACTACCAAAACCACAACAGACAACAATACTTCCTCAAACAACACCTCGTCAACACCAACTAAAAATGCCGGAGGTGCAACCTCCGGCAAAAAGAATAGCCAAAAATCAACTGAACAGGATGAGGATATATTCATCAGCATACCGGATGATGAATATGATACGTTTACTGATTAAAGAAGTAACTATATCCTATTTTTCAAGAACATATTTCTATACTTCTTCGTACAACTGCTAGGAACTTTGTACTTCTTTCTTACAGTACCCTTCATACAATCCTTTCCGATTTTCTTAAGCTTTTTGCTATCAATTATAATCATTTTAATACTCTTATCATTGCAGAAACATTTATCTCCGAGTTTTGTAATCATTTCCTTTTCAAGTTTTATGCTTTACATTTGAATGTTATGTATTTGATTATTTATATGTTAACATTGACTTCCACCGATACGGAAAATCTATATGTTGCTTTGAAATATATGGGTTGTATTTTTTCATCAATTTTATCAATGGTTTTACGAATTTTTCATTCCAATAGAAAAATATTCTACAATTACCCAAATAGGAAAACATCCATTATACTTACTTTGATGATGCTTTACTACAAATGTTCTTGAATTATCAGAAATACAATTATTAACTAACTTAATAAACTTCATATGATCATGCTTTTTATTAAAATTACTAGCATCCTTGTAGCCTTCTGCTCCATATTTATGAGCATAATAATATGATATTGTGCTGCGTAAATATATCTCAATATCTTCAACAACACTTGCAATCAAATTTCGCAAGTCCGAATCAAATTCATATATCGCCTTTATTCTCTCTATTGGCACTGGAATAAAGCATTTTTTCTGACCTTTAAAAATAAATGGCAGCAAATAACCCTTTAATCTGTAATAGTTTACTGATTGTAGAAATTCTTCTGCGGCAACATCATCCATTATAACTATATCTTTATTTTTAAGTTTTTTTATCAGTTGTTTATATGTCTTTGGTGCTTGTACTTGCATAAATCCTCCATAAAAAATGTGCCCCCATTTTGCACATCGTTGAGAGGTGTGGGAGCTCCTGTTAATATTATTATACACATTCTTTGCAAAAAAACAACAATAAAATTAAATTTTCATTCTATATATTAACGCTGTGTATTCTATTTCCCCGTGAACATCTTTCTATACTTCTTCGTACAACTGCTAGGCACTTTGTATTTTTTTCTTACAGTCCCCTTCATACAATCCTTTCCGATTTTCTTAAGCTTTTTGCTATCAATTTGAATCCTCTTAAGTTTCTTATCATTGCAGAAGCATTTAGCTCCGAGTTTTGTAATGCTCTTTCCAAGTCTAACTGTTTTAAGTTTCTTACAATCCATAAATGCCTGCTTGCCGATTACAGTTACATTATTACCAATACTGACTGTTTTTAATTTGGACAGTTTATAACAAGCCTTATTAGCAACCTTAGTAACGGGATAGTCAATACCATTAATATTAACAGTATCCGGAACCGTCAATTCTGTAATTGTTTCACTTTCGGATCTTATAAATGAAAGAGCACGCTTGCTTACTGCCTTATACACAAGACCGTCAACAACATAATACTTTCCTTTTTCAAACTTGACCATAGTTAAATTGTCTGTTGAAGCAGTATTATTATTGTCCGACGTTCCGGATATAGTCTGCGAATTATTATCTTGCGTATTTACATTATCACTTTTTTTATTCTCAATTCCATTAACTGAATTGGTATTTTTATCATCCTTTTTGTCATTTTTCGACACAGATTTCGTTTCTTCTTTCGTCTTGCCATCTTCCGTATCTGATTTATTTGAATCGTCATTTTCTATCTTATCATTTTCCTTTGTTGTATCATCCTGCTTAAGTTTATCCATGTTAGATTTATCCTCATTGTCACCATCAGCACTTTGTTCACCACTTGAAATTGGCTTAACAGCAAGACCGTTATCTCCTGCATATTTTGCAGCAGAAGAACCTTCATTGGCGTAAATGATAGTTGTAGACGGGAATGCATTCTCGCCAATAACAATATTATTATTCATAATAGTAACTGAGAATGTACCAGAATAATTCTCCTTTTGAAAAGAATTAGCTCCAATCTGAGTACAGCTTTCCGGTATCACAATCTCATTTATATCCGCATTCTGAAATGCACCGTCTCCTATTGATGTAATAGTTCCTTCAACTTCAACTGTTGTCAGATTACTACAATACATAAACATGCCTTCCGGAATCTGTGTTACTTTCTCCGGCAGAGTAACCTTAACAGGTTTTGTGCTCTGTAATGCTCTTACGCCAAATGAACTTACCCCTTGTGGAAACACGAATTCATTGGTAATCGAGTCACCTTTCTGATGAAATGCTATAAGCGCAGAATCCAAAGTAAATGCCCGTTCTCCGATTGTAGTCAATTCCGAACCTTCCTCATATGTAACCTCCATCAATGCAGAACAATCAAAAAATGCCCGTTCTCCAATTATCTTAACAGAAGCCGGAATATTAACAGATGTAATATTCTTTGCCTTATTAAATACACGTTCTCCTATACTTACAAGAGAAATGTCATTTTCCTTAGAAAATGCCGCCAAATCAATATCTCCAACCGGATCCGTTACTGAAATCAATACTCCCGCATCAGAATATGTATAAGTTGCTCCATTATATGTTACAGTGTGATTAGTTCCCGCCGCATTAATAGTACTGTTATTAATTATCATCATACCAACAATCATTATAATTCCAAATAATATTTTAAACCGTTTCATTACAATCCTCCGTACAAAAATTATTTTCATTCAAGTATGCTCCATATCGTGAACTACTCCGACTTGTAGAAGTCGGAGCTTCCTGTTTCAACCACTACTGCGTTGGCTACGATATTACGTAACTCAATGTCTTACACAATGTCCACA
>CADBCZ010000012.1 GCA_902793335.1 uncultured Lachnospiraceae bacterium | reverse complement strand
AAAGATAGATAATAGAAGAAGCAAAGCGAAAGGAAACAAAAGTTTTCATAACCCCATGGGTGCCTTTCGCAGCGCAGAAAGGCGGTTTATAAAAATGAAACTATACAAAATACAAGACATACAGGAAGCAGACTATGGTTGTGAGGAATGTCCGAAAGATGGACCTCACGCTATGCTTATTCTAGATGATGGAAAAAGAATTGAAGTATCTGAAAAATGGATTGCTGAAAATGGAATAAAAGAAGGTAAGCTTCTTCATATCAAAGAGGACGGAAGTGTCATGAAAGCTATTCGTGTGGTGGCTGCGGTGATAACTGTGGAATTTGATACAGTCACTAAAATTTTCGCTACCCAGCGTGGATATGGAGAATTAAAAGGTGGATGGGAGTTCCCGGGAGGTAAGATTGAAGAAGGGGAAACTCCGCAGCAGGCATTAAAACGTGAGATTATGGAAGAACTCGATACAGAGATTGAGGTGGGAGAACTCATTGATGTAATCGAATACGACTATCCCACATTTCATTTATCCATGGACTGCCTTTGGTGTAAGGTCGTTTCCGGTAATCTTATTTTGAAGGAACATGAGGCGGCAAAGTGGCTTTCAAAAGAGGAACTTGACAGTGTGGAGTGGCTTCCTGCGGATATAACACTTATTGATAAGATAAGAGAGATTATATGATACAAAACTAAAAAATATCTGGGAAACGGAATCTTTTTTTGAGTATATTACGCCCAAGGAAGGACAGATGGGATTAAATGTGTTTCTTGTTCTTATGGTTGGTATAGTATTGTTTGTTATTGCTGGTGCTATCACAGGCTCGCTTACATATACGATAATTCCATACGGAGCACAGCTGCTTGTGGCCTCTAATATTGCGGGAGTGGCAAGTATGTCTCTTATTCCATTTCTGATATATCCGTTTTTGTTAATCCTGTTTGTTGCAGGTTCGATAATTAGAGAGAAGTAGAAATGTAATACCTGTCAGATGAAAAAATTATGTAAACCTGGATTTGCAAAATTGCGATGGGATTTCGCCGTTGACAATGGCATAATGCAGTGTTAGAATTACATCATCTCGGTTAAGAGATTTAATAAGCAGATTAGTTTGTAAGCAGAGAGAGGTGAAAGAATGAGGAGATAATTTACTTTTGATTGCATGAAAGCGCATAGATTATTTTTGTGTGTTATTTAACAGTATGTTTGATTGTAATACATATTGTTTTCGTGTTGCCAAAAGTGGATTATGTTCTCATAACCTCTTTTATATGCTATAAAATTGTATCAGATGGAAGATGACTCCTATATGATTGTTATGCGAGGTTGAGTATGTAATGGAACTGTTTGGCAACGGACAGTTCTTTTTTTTACCCGAAGGTATGTTATAAGAAAACCAATGTGTATATTTACAATCAATAATTCGAAGGGGGAATACACATGGCACAGATTAGTATTAGTAACCTCATATTTTATTATGAGGGTAGTTTTGATAATATATTTGACAGTGTATCATTTTCAATTGATACGAACTGGAAACTAGGTTTCATTGGAAGAAACGGAAAGGGGAAAACGACCTTTCTGAATCTGTTGATGGGGAAATATGAGTATCAGGGTGCGATAAACACGTCTACTACGTTTGATTATTTCCCATACAGTTTTAATGCGGATAAATGTTTGTCTGCCTCTGAAATGATATCTTTCTGGAAGCCCGGTTGTGAGGAATGGCGAGTGATATGTGAACTGGGAAAGCTTAACGAGGAAGCGGATATCTTATACCGTCCGTTTGATACATTAAGTCCAGGAGAGCGCACAAAGATAATGCTTGCAGTCTTGTTCTCGGGTGAAAATGATTTCCTTTTGATTGACGAACCTACAAATCACTTGGATGAAAAAGCAAGAGAGTGTGTTAAGAACTATCTGGCATCTAAGAAGGGATTTATTCTTGTATCCCATGACAGGGATTTGTTAGATGCATGTATAGATCATGTTCTTGTTCTTAACAGAAAGACTATTGAAGTACAAAACGGTAATTTCTCGTCGTGGTGGGATAATAAGACAAAGAAGGATCAGTTCGCGATTGCTGAAAATGAAAAACACAAAAAGGAAATCCGTAAATTAAAACAGGCGTCGATGCAGACCTCTAACTGGGCGGATAAAAATGAAAATACTAAAATTGGATTCGATCCTGTTAAAGAGCATGACAGACCAATGAGTGCCCGTGCGTATATCGGTGCTAAAACCAAAAAGATGCAGAGTAGAGTGAAACAGATGGAAAAGAGAATTGGCAGAGAAATCGAGGAGAAAGAAGATCTGTTGGTAGATATTGAGCAATCTGTAGACCTTAAATTAAATCCACTTTCACATCACAAGAAGGTATTGGTAGATTTTGACAAGTACAGCTTGCGCTATAAGAATGCGCAATCTCCTCTGTTTGATAACCTGACATTTAATTTGTGTCAGGGTGAAAGGATAGCTCTTCATGGAGAAAATGGATGCGGTAAATCAACGATTATACGTATGATACTTGATAAAGCAGATTACGAGTTGCCACATAGCCTGAATCGAAATATTTGCGATGATATTGAAGCGCAAGGTGTATGCGAGATTGCACCGGGATTGGTAATATCATATATATCACAGGATACGTCTTATCTTTCCGGTAGCATTGATGATTATTGCAAAGAGCATAATCTTGATAAGAGTCTGTTCTGTTCCATATTGCGACAGCTTGATCTTAGCAGAACGCAGTTATCTAAGAATATCGAGGAGTATTCCGAAGGTCAGAAGAAGAAGGTGCTTATTGCAGCAAGTCTGCTAACGCCCGCAAATCTGTATATATGGGACGAACCGCTTAATTATATTGATGTCTTTTCAAGAATGCAGATTGAAAAGTTGATATTAGACTATCAACCGACAATGCTGTTTGTGGAGCATGATGTCAGGTTCAGGGAAAAAATTGCAACAAGAACAATTGAAGTTAATATTTAAAATGGCGGAGTAGTAGGTTTTATTTTCGTTGAAAATATCATTGATCTATGATAACATAACATAGTTGTACAGAAATTGTTTTTTATTAGATATTAAATGATCACAAAGGAGATATAGAAAGATATGAAACTTGGTATAGTTGGATTACCGAACGTTGGTAAAAGTACATTATTTAACTCTTTGACAAAGGCGGGTGCGGAGTCTGCTAATTATCCGTTTTGTACAATTGACCCTAATGTGGGTGTTGTACCTGTTCCTGATGAGAGATTAGACGTACTTACAAAGATGCATAATTCTAAGAAGACAATTCCGGCAGTGATTGAGTTTGTCGATATTGCGGGTCTTGTTAAGGGTGCATCCAAGGGAGAGGGACTTGGAAACCAGTTTCTTGCCAACATCAGAGAGGTTGATGCAATAGTTCATGTTGTAAGATGTTTTGAGGATACGAATGTGGTTCATGTTGATGGAAGCATTGATCCTTTGAGAGATATAGAAACTATCAACTTTGAGCTTATCTTTGCAGATATTGAAGTTCTTGATAAGAGAATATCTAAGAATCAGAGAGCTGCTAACAATAACAAGGATATAGCCAGAGAAGTAGAATTTATGAAGCGTATTAAGGAACATCTTGAAAGTGGTAAACTTGCTATCAGTTTTGAAATTGATGGTGATGATGAAGAAAAATGGATGAAGGAATACAATCTTCTTACAGCTAAACCGGTTATTTTTGCAGCTAATGTAGCTGAAGATGATCTTGCAAATGACGGTGCTGATAATGAATATGTAGGCAGAGTAAAAGAGTACGCAAAAGAATTTGATTCTGAAGTTTTTGTTGTATGTGCACAGATAGAACAGGAAATTTCGGAATTAGAGGAAGATGAGAAGAAGATGTTCTTAGAAGACCTCGGATTATCAGAGTCCGGTTTGGACAAGCTTATTCGTGCGAGTTATTCACTGCTTGGACTTATTTCTTTCCTTACTACAGGAGAGGATGAGACGAGAGCCTGGACTATAACTAAGGGAACGAAGGCTCCACAGGCGGCGGGAAAGATTCACACCGATTTTGAACGTGGATTTATTCGTGCTGAGGTTGTTAACTACAAAGATCTTGTGGAAAACGGTTCTATGAATGCTGCAAAAGAGAAAGGCCTTGTTCGCTCCGAGGGTAAGGAATATGTTGTGGAAGACGGAGACGTGGTATTGTTTAAGTTTAATGTTTAATTGCTAATTTATGTATTGTAGGAGCCGGATGCACGGATTGATATTATTTACTTTGAAAGTCCAAGAAGCCGAGCTGAAAGCGACGGCTGATTGGGAAACTTTCTGTATACAGCGGCGCTTAGCGAATCTAAGCCCAAAGGGCGACAGATGAGCTTAGCATTGTCGTACATTTGGTTTGTCCGGCTTTGTGAGGTATTAGAATATGTATGAGATAAGATTTCCTAACCTTGGCATCGTTCTTGATAATGTCAAAGACGGTTTTATGATCGGCAGTTTTGAAATCAGATTCTATGGAATTATTATTGCTTTGGGATTTGTATTGGCATATTGTATGATTGCCAGTGAGGCCAAAAGAACCAAACAGGATCCGGAAATGTATCTGGATTTTATGTTGTGGTTGGTTATTCCTGCGATATTAGGCGCAAGAATATATTACGTGCTTTTCAGTCTGGGTGACTATATAAAGGAAGGACAGAGTATTGGACAGACTATTAAAGGTATGATCAATATCCGAGGTGGTGGCCTTGCTGTATACGGAGGAGTGATAGCCGGAATTATTACCGTTATTGTATTCTCGAAAAGGCGTAAAGTCAGCACAATGTTGATGTTGGACACGATATCAATGGGGATGCTGGTTGGACAGATAGTAGGTAGATGGGGTAACTTCTTTAACAGGGAAGCATTTGGAGCCTATACAAATTCACTTTTTGCAATGGCTATACCGGCAGACTGGTTCGGTGGTAAGAACTACCTTGTCAACAAGGTTAACAGTGGGATAATAACCCAGGAAATGATTGATAATGTTGTGATGTTTGATGGAAAAGAATTCATTTTAATGCATCCTACATTTATATATGAATCGCTGTGGAACCTTATGTTACTGATATTAATCTTCATATACAGAAGAAATAAGAAGTTTGACGGTGAAATGTTTGGATTATATATATGGGGCTATGGACTTGGAAGAGTGTGGATTGAGGGATTAAGGACTGATTCGTTAATGCTTCCGTTTGCTAATTTCAAAGTATCCCAGCTCCTTGCTGCAACTTGTGTGGTAGCTGCATCAATATATATAATAATTAACCGGATGAAATATCAGAAACTAAACGATAATAAATGAAGATAGTTTGTATAAGGTATGTGATAAAGTCACCTTACAATGAAAATATTGTAGGGTGACTTTTTTTGTTGTTTATCTGTGTTTGAGGCTAAGAATATAAATGTAAATAAATGTAAAAGTGGAGCGCGGGTGGGGATTTTAAGAAAAATTGATAAAAAGTGTGGTTTTTCTCTGAAAATGCAATTTGACAGGCATATTGTGTGAAAGTGTATACAAATACATAAAAATGAATAAATATACCAAATGTACTGACTAGATGTGAAATATACACAATATATTGTGTCTTATATATTAGGGGATACACAGGAATATCATAAAAATATGTGCAATATGCACAATGAAAGATGCGAATGATTGGCTATTATGACGGTGGTTTTGCGTAAATCCGGTCTTGCATTATGTAACCCATTGGGGTAAAATAATGCATGTAAGTGGTGAGAAGTGGATAGATGTGGTAGAATGTGGTGGATTTGCCACAGACTTCGAACCGTAACGAAAGACGAACAGGAGGTGTTATTCTTGTCCAAAGGATTAAAGGGTGAATTTAATCATACAGTTGATGCTAAGGGAAGAATGATAATACCTGCTAAGCTAAGAGAACAACTTGGACTGTCTTTCGTTGTTACAAGAGGAACAGATGGATGCTTGTTTGCGTATCCTAATGATGAATGGGATATCTTCGAGGGCAAATTAAGACAGCTTCCTATGACAAATGAAAACGCAAGAAAGTTCAAACGTTTTTTTCAGGCGGGTGCAACAGATTGCGAAGTGGATAATCAGGGGAGAATTTTACTACCTGCAAACTTGAGACAATTTGCCGGCATTACAAAAGATGTAGTAGTAGTTGGAGTCGGTGAAAGAGCAGAAATCTGGAGTAAAGATAAGTGGGATGAGAAGAACAATATAGAAGATATCGATTTTGATGAACTTGCAATGAGCATTGAGGATTTGGGAATTATTATCTGATTCACTATACCGATGGTCATTATAGAAAGAAGGTATGGTCAGATGGATTTTTCCCATGTTTCAGTATTGCTTAATGAGACAATAGAGGGTCTGAATATTAAAGAAAACGGCATCTATGTGGATGGAACACTAGGTGGCGGTGGACATGCATTTCATGTATGTGAGAAGCTGTCCGATAAAGCCAGGTTCATAGGGATAGATCAGGATGCTGCAGCTATTGAGGCTGCAAGTATCCGGCTATCTCCTTATATAGATAAAGTACATATCGACATTGTAAGAAGCAATTATCAAAAAATCCCCCGGATCCTGCAGGATTTAAACGTTAGTGGCGTGGATGGAATCGTGTTGGATTTGGGGGTATCCTCCTACCAATTAGACACACCGGACAGAGGATTTTCATATAGAGAAGACGCTCCTTTGGATATGCGAATGGATCAAAGTCAGGAAATGACTGCGAAAGATATAATCAATGAGTATTCCGAAGGGGAATTATACAGAGTAATACGAGATTACGGCGAAGAAAAATTCGCAAAAAATATTGCAAAACATATTGTTAATGCAAGAAAGGAAAAGGTGATCAGTACTACATTTGAACTTAATGAAATAATTAAGGCTGCTATACCAATTAGAGCTAGGTCTGCAGGAGGGCACCCTTCAAAGAGAACATTTCAGGCTATCAGGATTGAATTAAATGAAGAACTGACCATTCTTGAACAATCCATTGACCAAATGATAGATCTGTTAAATCCAGGGGGCCGAATTTGCATAATTACGTTCCATTCTTTAGAAGATCGGATTGTAAAGAGGAGATTTAGAATTAATGAAAATCCTTGTACATGCCCTCCCGACTTTCCTAAATGTGTTTGTGGTAAGGTTTCAAAAGGTCACGTCATAACAAGAAAACCTATACTACCTTCCGAACAGGAAATACTTGATAACAGACGAAGTAAAAGTGCAAAACTTAGAATATTTGAAAGAATATAATTGGTATTTACATAGATATAAAAGTACGAATGAAAAGCGTATTTAGAAAAGGGGAATGGAAAGCGTGGACGAGAGAAATAGGGAGTATTATTACATTGAGGGGAATGCGGCAAGAAAGATTGCAACTGCCCCTGTAAGGGAAGAGAGACCCGAAAGAAAACAAGATCGCAGAACCAATGAAAAGATTCAGAGAAACGCGAAGAGAGCGAAAGCCTTTGACCTGCAGTACACAATTGCATTAGTGACAGCTACTGCTTTTCTCTTTGTTTCGTGCATCTCTATGTTGACTTTAAAGGCTAATGTTACAGAACAGAGAAGACAGATCGCTATGTTAGAGAGTGATTTAAATACTCTTACAGATAATAACAATGAAACCAGTAAGAGATTGGAAAGCTCAGTGGATTTTCCTAAGATATATGAGTTCGCAACTACAGAACTTGGAATGACATATCCTAAAAAGGGTCAGGTTGTTTCATATGAGGCGAGCAATCCTGATTATGTAAAACAGTTTAAGGATGTGCCTACAGAGTAAACGGGTGAAAAAATGGCAAAGAAAAGAAAAAAATTTCTTGCTAGGATGCAGGCAAAACTGTTTTTCGTTGTTGTGTTCTTTACAGTATTGTTTATAGGTTTAATGATAAGAATACTGTATATCAATGAAAAAGATGGAAAACGTTATGAGAAGATAGTTCTTGCTCAACAAAGTTATGACAGCATTGAAATACCGTATAGAAGAGGAGATATATTAGATCGTAACGGAACGCAGCTTGCAACCAGCGAGAAGGTATATAATTTGATAATTGAACCTAAAAATATTCTTCAGAACGAGAAGGTAGAGAAAGATACCGTCAACGCTTTGAAGAAATATTTTAATTTAACGGATGAAAGTATAAATGAAGCGTTAAAAGACGGCAGTTCTCTTTATAAGAAGATGCTCAAGAAACTTACTTATGACGAAATCAAAGAATTTAAAGATTTTGTTGCGGAGCATGCAAAAGATGAAGCGAAGAATGTAAAAGGCGTCTGGTTTGAAGATGAGTATAAGAGATTTTATCCATATGGTTCGCTGGCCTGCCATGCAATTGGTTTTACCGTAAGCGGTAATGTGGGTCAGGGTGGAATAGAAGGATATTACAGTGATGAATTAAATGGTATCAACGGTAGAGAATATGGTTATCTTACTTCTGACATGACGTTAGAGAGAACAACAAAACCGCCGATAAACGGATATAATGTTGTTTCTACCATAGATGCAAACGCTCAGAATATAGTTGAGAAAAAGATTGACGCTTTTATGAAGGAAACCGGTGCTAAGAATGTATCGGTTCTTGTTATGGATCCTAATTCCGGCGAAGTAATTGCAATGGCTAATTCTAACAGCTTCAATTTAAATGAGCCGTATGAGGACAGTGCTATTGAATATCAATTTAGTGCGGATGATACTAAAGGGAGTGTTGAGAGTCAGATAAAAGCACTCTCGGAGAAAGAGAGATTAGAACATCTCAATCAGGCTTGGCGTAATTTCATCATTTCTGATGGATTCGAGCCGGGTTCCACTTATAAGACGTTTACGATTGCAGGAGCAATGGAAGACGGTGTGCTTAAGGGTGACGAGTCGTTCTTCTGTGGTGGACAGTTGGATGTTGCGGATTGGACAATTAAGTGTCACAACCATAGCGGACATGGACAGGTTAGCGTAGAGGGCGCACTTATGCAGTCATGTAATGTTGCTCTCATGCAGATTGCCCAGGCTGAGGGCAGAGAAACGTTTTCTAAGTATCAGGAAGAGTTTGGTTTTGGAAATGTAACGCATGTGGACCTTTCGGGAGAAGCGGCAGGACTTGTATATTCGGAAGATAAATTAAATCCGGTTGAGCTTGCAACGTCATCTTTTGGACAGGGTCTTACAGTTACAATGATGCAGATTGGAACGGCGTTCTGTTCTGTAATAAATGGTGGAAATTATTTTGAACCACATCTCGTAAAACAGATTGTGGATGAAAATGGTGGCGTAATCAATAATATTGAGCCTACTGTACTTAGAAAAACCATTTCGTCTGAGACATCTGAGTTTATGAGACATGCGCTTGAAGAAGTTGTAAGCAACGGTACAGCCAGAAAAGCTCAGGTAGAGGGATATACAATTGGTGGTAAGACGGGAACGGCCGAGAAGCTTCCGCGAGGAAATGGTAAATACCTCCTCTCATTTATAGGATTTGCTCCTGTTGAGAATCCACAGGTTGTAGTATATGTTACAGTTGATGAACCTCATGTTGATGATCAGGCCGGTTCAGGACTTGGTACTATAATTGCCCATTCTGTATTTGAGGAATTACTTCCATACATGAACATTTATCAGACTGATGCTGAAAACGAAAGCGTTGGTGAGGATGTCGGTGATGAGCCGGCAACACCGATATTTGAAGGTAATATACCACAGGAACAGTTATCAACTGACTTAAATGTTACTACAGAAGAGAATCAGGGAACGACTGAAAATAACAATTGAATTACAGTTTATATTTGAGATAAAGGCATAGTCTGTTTTTGGGAGAGATAGACTGTGCCCTATTACTTGTTTGTAATCATATGTGACGAGTTGTTGTAATACAATAAAATAAATAGTGACTTTGGAAAGAAATAGATGACCAAAACATTCACAAGAAAAAAGATATTTTTTTGCGCGGTTATTCTGCTTGTCACATTTATTATGTTGATTATAAGGCTGTCATATTTGATGATAGTTAAATCTGATTATTATTATGAAAAAGCAGAAGATCTTCACCAAAGGGAGAGGAGTATCAAAGCCAAAAGAGGAATTATATATGATAGAAATGGAGTGGAACTTGCAGGTAATAAACCGGTTTGTTCCATTTCGGTTATTCACTCTCAAATCAGTGATGCTGATAAGGTGGTAACTGCTCTGTCGGAAGTTCTTAAGCTGCCGGAGGAAAATGTAAGAAATAAAGTGGCAGCTAATACGATCAGAGAAAAAATTAAAAGCAATGTTGATAAGGAAACTGCGGATGTTATAAGGAAGATGGATTTAGATGGAGTGATGATAGATGAGGATTACAAGAGGTATTATCCTTATAACACGCTGGCAAGTAAAGTGCTTGGCTTTACAGGGGCTGACAATCAGGGAATTGTGGGATTAGAGGTCTTTTACGAAAACATTCTCTCGGGAAAACCGGGAAGTATATTAACACTTACGGATGCTAATGGAATAGAATTGGAAAATGAAGCGGAAGGACGAATAGAACCGGTTCCGGGTGATGATCTGTATACTACAATAGATATTAATATTCAGAAATATGCAGAACAGGCTGCGAAAAAGGTTTATATTTCTAAACAGGCAAAGCGGGTTTCTGTTATACTTATGAATCCGCAAAATGGTGAGATATATGCAATGGTTAATGTTCCGGAGTATAATCTCAATGAGCCATATAAATTGATAGGTGCAAATACCACAGGAATGACAGATAAGGAAAAACAGGATGCATTAAATCAGATGTGGAGAAATTTCTGTATTAATGATACTTATGAACCCGGGTCGACATTTAAGGTAATCACTGCTACGGCTGCACTTGAAGAAGGGGTTGTGAGCGAAAATGATATTTTTAATTGTCCGGGTTTTAGAGTTGTTGAGGACAGAAAAATAAGGTGTGCAAGAACTTCGGGACATGGTACTGAAACCTTTAGACAGGGTATAATGAATTCGTGTAATCCGGTGTTCATAGATGTAGGAGCCAGAGTGGGCGTTGAGCGCATGTATAAGAATTATGATAAACTTGGATTGTTTGAAAAAACAGGAATTGATCTGCCTGGCGAGGCTAATTCCATTATGCATAAAAAGGAAAATGTCGGTGCGGTAGAGCTTGCAACAATGAGTTTCGGACAGTCATTTCAGATTACACCAATGCAGCTTTTAAGAGCGGCAAGTGCTGTCATCAACGGAGGTAAACTTGTAACTCCGCATTTTGCGATGTTTAGTGAAGAGCATGACAGTCATGAGAGGACGATTCTGGATTTTAAGGAGAGATCGGGTGTGATAAAAAAAGACACTTCGGAAAAGATGAAGGATATGTTGGAGAGTGTTGTGAGCGAGGGCGGAGGTATGAAGGGACAGGTGCCCGGATACAAAATTGGCGGGAAGACAGCCACGTCGGAAAAGTTGCCTCGAGGAAACAGAAAATACATTTCTTCGTTTATGGGCTTTGCACCTGCGAATAATCCTCAGATCTTAGGCATAATTATGATAGATGAACCGGTCGGGACGTATTACGGAGGCACGATTGCAGCTCCGGTTATGGCGGAAATATATGAAAATATTCTTCCGTATCTTGGTATTGAAGCTGATTATTCGGAGAAAAAAATAAAAGAGACTATGGGAAGAATTTACATAGAAGAAGGTGACTGAAGAATGAAGATATATTTCACACCCATATAATTGTATTAAAAATATAAATATACAATATATAGTAGATTTTAGTTGATAAAATATGTCAAAGGTCTTATACTAATAAAGTTAAAGATAATTGAAAAATAATACAAAAGGGTAGGAATGAAAATGAAAAATGATTTTACTGTGTTGTTGCCGGTATGTATAGCTTTTGGAATCAGCGTTATTTTATGTCCTGTTATGATTCCGTTTTTGAAAAAGCTTAAGTTTGGACAGTTCGTGCGCGATGACGGACCGGAATCACATCTTAAGAAATCAGGAACCCCTACTATGGGTGGATTGATAATACTATGCAGTATCGTGCTCACATCAATATTCTATATAAAAAGTTATCCGGCGATTATTCCAATACTTTTTGTAACGCTTGGCTTTGGTCTGGTCGGATTTCTTGATGATTATATCAAAGTGGTAATGAAGCGTTCTATGGGACTTAGAGCCTGGCAGAAGATGGCGTTACAGTTTGTGGTCTGCGCGGTTTTTGCATACTACCTGGCAAATTATACTGAAGTGGGGACTGCGGTTAAAATTCCGTTTACAAATGGTGCAACCTGGGAAATGGGATTTTTGTTCTATCCGTTTCTGTTCTTTGTAGTAATAGGTACAGTAAACGGAACTAATTTTACTGATGGACTTGATGGATTGCTCTCTTCGATAACTGTACTCACTGCAACGTTTTTCACTGTTGTTGCAATAGGTACAGAAACGGGAATATCACCTGTTACATGCTCTGCTGTTGGCGCTTTGCTTGGGTTCCTTGTGTATAATGTATATCCTGCCAAAGTGTTTATGGGGGATACAGGTTCTCTTGCTCTTGGAGGTCTTGTGGCATCAACTGCGATAATGCTTAAGCTTCCATTATACATTGTTATTGTCGGTTTCATATATCTGTTAGAGGTTGTGTCTGTTATCATACAGGTACTTTACTTCAAAAAGACCGGGAAACGTGTGTTTAAGATGGCGCCTATCCATCATCATTTTGAACTTTCGGGCTGGCCGGAGACAAAGGTTGTTGCAATCTTTTCTATAGTGACAGCAATACTGTGTCTTATAGGTTTACTTGCATTGTAAAGTTGATAGATAAGCAAGTGGTTTACTTGGAAATTTTAGTTGCAGCTGTTCATGAAATGAGTAGTTGCGGTTGATTTATAAAATGGAGGAAATTATGGATTTTCATAAGAAGGTTTTAATTGCAGGAGCCGGAAAGAGCGGCATATGTGCAGCACGACTTTTACAGAAAAAAGGTGCGGATATTGTTTTTTATGACGGTAAGAAAGATGTAGATATTGATGATCTTTTATCTAAGTTAGATTCTAAAGAAAATGTCAGCGTGGTTTTGGGAGATGTTAATGACAATATTCTTTCGGATATAGATCTGATGATAATTAGTCCGGGTATTTCCGTAGAGTCGGAAATTGCAAAGAAAGTCGGTGAGAGAAATATTCCTGTTTGGGGAGAAGTTGAACTTGCTTATCAGTGCGGTGCCGGTCATCTTGCAGCAATAACGGGAACTAATGGAAAAACTACTACGACATCTTTGGTTGGAGAGATATTCAAAGACTATACAGATAACAGCTACACGGTTGGTAATATAGGTGTACCATATACTGATGTTTCAGATTCGTTAAATGATGATTCATATATTGCACTTGAAGTATCATCTTTCCAGTTAGAAACGATTGAAGAGTTTCACCCTCACGTGAGCGCGGTGTTAAATGTTACGCCTGACCATTTAGACAGACATCATACCATGGAGAATTATGCATCTGTTAAGCTTGATATATGTATTAACCAGACAGAAGATGATTATATTATTCTTAACTATGATGACCCTGTGACCAGAGAGATGGCTAAGAATCCGAAAGTTAAAGCCAAGGTCATTTTCATAAGTAGACAGGAGGAGTTGAAAGAGGGCGTATACCGTAAAGGAGATGCTTTGTATGTAAAGGATGGCGGAGAAGAGAAGAAAGTTATAGATACCGATGAACTTATTCTTCTTGGTGACCACAATATTGAGAATTATCTTGCGGGAATCGCAATTGCTTATTACATGGGAATACCGATGAAAAACATAGTATCTGTTCTTAAAACATTTAAAGGTGTTGAACACAGAATAGAGTTCGTGGATGAAATCAATGGTGTTACATATTACAATGATTCAAAGGGAACCAATCCTGACGCGGCTATCAAAGGTATTCAGGCGATGAACAGACGTACAGTCCTGATTGGTGGCGGTTATGATAAAGGTGTACCGTTTGATGAATGGATTAAAGCGTTTGATGGAAAAGTTAAAAAGCTTATACTGTTAGGTCAGACTGCTGATATAATTGCAGATACTGCAAAGAAGTATGGGTTTGAAGATATTGTGTTTGTTGAAAGTCTGGCAGAGGCTGTTAAAGTATCGGCTGAAGTAGCACAAGCGGGAGAGGCTGTACTTTTATCACCGGCATGTGCAAGCTGGGGTATGTTTGATAACTATGAACAGCGTGGAGATATGTTCAAGGAATATGTCAGACAGATGAAGTCGTGAGCGTTCTTTGAATAGCATTGTTAACAGTTAATTAAAAACAGGAGTATAACATATGGCAAAAAGACGTCCTACACCTGTAAGAGGTAATAAAAAAAGAAAAAAAAGTATAACGGAAAAACCAATATATTTTGATTATCAGTTTCTTTTTCTGGTTCTATTTCTTGTTGCGCTTGGGCTTGTTATGGTATACAGTACCAGTTCTTATACAGCTGATTTAAAGACCGGCAGTCCTTATTTCTACCTGGTACGACAGGGGGTTTTTGCTGTCGTTGGTATTGTCGTTATGTTGCTGACAGCCAGAATTGATTATCATTTCTGGAAGAAATTTTCATTGGCGATGATAGTGGTGGCGATAGTGCTTCTCGGTATGGTTATAGTAGTTGGTAAGGCTGTTAACGGATCTTCAAGATGGATTGCGTTAGGACCTATAACCTTCCAGCCTTCAGAGGTTGCCAAGATTGCCATAATTTTGTTTACTGCACATATGGCAACCATTAAGGCGGCCAGAATCGGAGATATCAAGATTCTTGTGAAAGTAGCTCTTTTTCCTATGGTAGCTACTGCGCTTATCGCAGTGGAAAATCTTAGTACTGCAATCATATGTGCTGCTGTAGTGTTTATGATAATATTTATAACAAGTCCTAAGATAAAACAGTTCCTTCTTTTGGGATTGGGAGTAGTAGCCCTTATGGGAATATTCCTGATTGTTGCAAGTTATCGTTTACAGAGAATTAAGGTATGGCTTGCACCTGAAAAATACGAAGATGGATATCAGACCATGCAGGCTCTGTATGCTATCGGTTCAGGAGGAATTTTTGGTAAGGGTCTTGGACAGAGTATTCAGAAGCTTGGTTTTATACCTGAGTCTCACAATGATATGATTTTTTCGGTAGTGTGTGAAGAGCTTGGCTTGTTTGGCGCGGTCTGTGTTATAGGTTTATTTGCACTACTGATATGGCGTTGTGTTATTATTGCGATGAGTGCACCTGATTTATATGGTGCTTTGATAGTGGTTGGTGTAATTACTCATTTATCTGTACAGGTGCTTGTTAATATTGCGGTTGTAACCAATTCGATTCCGCCAACGGGAGTCCCTCTTCCGTTTATTAGTTATGGAGGAACGGCTCTGCTGGGCCTGCTATTGGAAATGGGTCTTGTGTTATCGGTTGCAGGCCGAATCAAAATACCAAAAGAATATTAAAACCGCAACGATTAAGACACATTTTTCAAGGAGTCTGCATATTATAATATATAAGGACTTAATGGAAAGTGGCTTACTCAATGGCAATCAGGGTTTGTAAAACTGCTTATTTAAATGGTACGATAGAAGTACAGGGCTCTAAGAATACCGTACTGCCTATTATCGCGTCAACGATTTTGACGGATGGAATTTCAGTGATTCATAACTGTCCGGATATTACCGATGTTCACGTTATGTGCGAGCTGTTGAAAATTCTTAACATAAAAATCTTTTATGATAATCATGTGCTTGTGATAAATACAAGTAATATTGCATATGCGCCGCTTCCTTATGAATTGACCTGCAGGCTGCGCTCCTCAGTGCTTTTACTGGGGGCTATGCTTGGAAGGTGGGGAAGAGCTGAAGTTGGAAGACCGGGTGGTTGTACGATTGGTACGAGACCCATAGACATACATCTTGAGGGTTTCTGCAGAATGAATGCAGATATTAATCTTAATGATTCTTTACTGTGTTGCCAATCTTTTCAGCTTAAAGGATGTGACTATAAACTTCGGTATCCAAGTGTTGGTGCGACAGAGAATCTTCTTCTTGCCGCATGTGGTGCGAAAGGTACGACCACACTTAGGGGAGTAGCTAAAGAGCCTGAGATTATTGAACTGTGTAATTATTTATCTGCTATCGGAGTAGTTATTGAAGGAATAGGTACGGATGTTTTGAACATCAATAGTCCCAATTACTTAAAAAATGCAGATTATATCAATGTTTATGACAGGATTGTAGCGGGAACTTATATGCTGATTGCTTCTGCTATACCGTCGGATATAATTCTTACAGGTATTGATGATGTACACTACATAAAAAACATAATCAAAGTATGCGCAAGGCTCGGATTAAATGTTGCAGGGGCTAATAATACTTTGCGTATCAGGTCTTTTGGAGATGTAATTCCCGGAGACTTTTCTACAGGAACGTATCCCGAATTCCCAACTGATCTTATGCCGGTGCTTATTGCTATTCTTTTAAATGCCGGAGGAAACAGTAGTGTTACGGAAACGGTTTTTGAAAATCGTTTTTCGGTGGTTGATGAGTTGAAAAAAATGAATGGTAGACTTTGTGTCAAAGATGATACGGTACATATAAAAAGAACAGAAAGACTTTCCGGAAACGTGGTTTTAGCTACAGATTTAAGACAGGGTGCTGCGATGGTTGCGGCTGGTCTTATGGCAACAGGCTGCACGACGGTTATGGATGTTTCGTATATTGAACGTGGCTATGAAAACATTGTCAGGGATTTGAGCAATGTGGGCGCAAAAATATCATACATATAGGTGTATTTTATGTCAGATAATAATAAAGTTATAAAGTTTCAAAAGAGAAAAACACATGTAGTATCCGCGGTGATTGTTGTGACAATAACGATTGCTTTGGTAGTGTTATTCACATGTTTTAAAATAAATGAAATTCAAGTGACCGGAAATAAGCACTATTCGAAAGAACAGATTATCGGTTATGTAAAAGATGATGGCTATATAGATAACACCATCCTGCTTATGCTAAAGAATAAGATCAATCCTGTTTCTGATATACCTTTTATAGCAAAGATAGGGATTGATTATGCCGGAGCTCACAAGATAACTGTTACTGTTTATGAGAAAGCTATAGCCGGATGTATTGAATACATGGATAGATATGTGTATTTTGATCAGGATGGTTATGTGCTCGAAATATCTCTGAAAAAACTGTCAGATTCGCCTTGTGTTACCGGTATGAACTTTGAAAGTGTTGAACTTCATGGAAAATTACCAATCAAGGATAAAAAAAGATTTAAGCAGATTCTTAAACTTACACAGTTGATAAGTAAATATAATCTTAAGATTGATTCGATACAGTTTACATCCGAGGATGAGATAGTATTATATCATGAGAATATAAGGATCGAACTGGGTGATGGCAGCAAAATAGAAGAGCAGTTAATTGACCTGAATCAGATTTTGGATGGTCTGGCAGGAAAAAATGGAACGCTTAATATGAAGGATTTTGACAATGCTGTGGGAACAGCATCATTTAAGGCAAAAAAATAGTGTTTTAGTCTTGATTTTATTAGAAAAAGACAGTATTATATATTTGTATGTGTACTAATGGAATAAGAATAATTTAATTAAGGAGGAAATTACCTTGCTTGAAATAAAAACAATGGAAGAAAAAGGACCTGCTAAGATACTTGTTATCGGAGTAGGTGGAGCCGGAAATAACGCAGTTAATCGTATGATTGATGAGAACATCAATGGTGTAGATCTCGTTGCAATCAATACAGACAAGCAGGTGTTGGCTACGTCAAAAGCACCTACAAAGATTCAGATTGGTGAGAAGCTGACTAAGGGATTGGGCGCAGGCGCAAAACCTGAAGTTGGTGCAGGCGCTATCGAAGAGAATAGAGAGGAGATTACAGAGCTTGTTAAAGATGCTGATATGGTATTTGTTACATGCGGAATGGGCGGTGGAACAGGTACAGGTGCAGCTCCTATTGTTGCAGAGATAGCAAAGAACCTTGGAATTCTTACTGTAGGCGTTGTTACAAAACCATTTTCTTTTGAAGGTAAGCCTCGTATGAATAATGCTATGGCGGGAATAGAAAAACTTAAGAACAACGTTGATACATTGATCGTTGTTCCCAATGATAAACTTCTTCAGATTTGTGATAAGAGAACTACAATACCTGATGCTCTTAAGAAAGCAGATGAGGTATTACAGCAGGGTGTTCAAGGTGTAACAGATCTTATTCAGAGTCCGGGAATTATTAATCTTGACTTTGCAGATATCCAGTCTGTAATGAGAGATAAAGGTATTGCTCACATTGGTATTGGTAGAGGAAGCGGAGAGGATAAAGCAGTTGATGCAATTAAGCAGGCTATGGAATCACCACTTCTTGAGACAACAGTTTCTGGTGCGACAGATATTATAATTAACTTTGCCGGTAATATTGGAATGATTGAAGCATATGATGCAGTTAATTATCTTACAGAAGCAGCCGGAGATGAAGTTAATATTATTTTTGGTACTGTAGATAATGAGACTATGGGCGATGAGGTAAGCATTACAATCATCGCAACCGGTATTGAGGCAGCAGCTAAGAAGACATACGGAAACTTCGCACAGTCTTCTATGCCTGCATTTACAAAACCGGTTCAATCTCAGGCAACTCAGCCTGCAAGTACTCCAGCTACTCCGACGGCTCAGCCGGCACAGTCGGTACAGCCGGTACAGCAGACTGTACAACCATTACAGAATCAGGTTGCTGCCCAGAGTGCTGCTACACATTATAATCAGCAGCCGGCTTATCGTCAGACGGGTGCTAATCATGTTTCTAACAATCAGGGAGGATTTGCTCAGGGTTCACAGCAGGCACCTACATATGGTGGACAACCGGTAGCAACACCTCAGCCTAAGACAGCACCTAAGCCATCTTTTCTGAGTGGTGCACAGGGAAACGCAGCTAATACAGGAGCTCAGGCAACACCTGTTACTACAGCCAGACCGCAGGCTCCTCGTCAGGAAGCTGATGGAAGTATTAAGATTCCGGAATTCCTTAAGAGAAGATAATATAGTTTTTATATGTATGATTAGAGATCGGATTGTATCCGGTCTCTTTTTGCGTTTTGAAGTTCTTTTTTTCGACGGTTTTTGAGCACCAATAGGTATATATTCTATTTGAAAGGACGGGGATTATAATTGAAAATTACAGTCTGTCTGGATCTTATATTTGTACTCAATTTCTTAGTGGATTTTTATGTGTTGTTAATTACAGGACATATTATCCATCAGAAAATAAGTTTATTAAGAATTGGTCTGGGGGCGTTGTTTGGTTCTTTGGCATTTCTGCCTTTCATTTTTTATCCAAAACTTCTGATTGGTTTTTCGGGGATTTTCCTTTCAATCGTAATCAACATTGGAGCTGTTTTTATTTCACTTGGTACATCGGGTGGCTTCATCAAAAAATGGCTTCTGTCCACCACTATTACGTTTCTGTTTGGAGGATTGGTTCAGTTTTATAAAAACAAATCAGAAATGGTACATATATCATTTTATAGGTGGACGATAATATTTCTCATTAGCATGATAACGGGCTTGATATTGTTTAGACATTTATCTGCGTGCAGTGAGAAAAGAAAATATATTTATGTAATAAAATTGCATAATGCAGGAAAGAACTGTGAAGAACATGTATTTATGGACAGCGGTAATCAGTTATGGGATTGTGTTTATAGAAAACCTGTACTGATACTTTCGGATAATGTGATTGAAAGAATAGTATCTGCAAAAGAGTTTGAATATATAAAAAAATACAGCAAAGTGGGTTTTATGGATTATGGTGACCCGCTGTTGGTTGAGCAAAAGAACATTTGCTTTCATGAGATTTCTTATCAAAGTATTGGGAAGTCAAGAGGGAAGCTGCTGTGTTTTATTATAGATTCAGTAGAGGTTGTTGGAAAGGATAAGGTTTATTTGAAACAACCGATCGCGGTAGCCGATGGGAGTATGTTTCGGGGAAAGATGTACAATGGACTGATTTTTTCTGATGATAATTAAAGATATTTGGAGGATAGGTGTTGTGGATATTATAAGTGGAGATAAATTTAAGCTTACGGTAATGCAGAGTGTGGCAAGTGTTTTCCTCATTCCTAAAAAGGAAGTTCACTATATCGGGGGAGCGGATATCCTGCCGGCTCCGTTAGATGCTGAGGAGGAGAAGGAATTACTTGAAAAGCTGGAGGAAACCGATAGTACAGAGGCTAAGAGTATTCTTATAGAACATAATCTGAGACTGGTGGTGTACATAGCTAAAAAATTTGACAATACCGGTGTCGGGGTCGAAGACCTGATTTCGATTGGAACTATTGGTCTTATTAAGGCAGTAAATACATTTAAGATGGATAAAAAAATAAAATTGGCAACATATGCATCGCGATGTATAGAAAATGAAATATTGATGTATCTAAGGAGAAGTGCAAAGACTAAGATGGAGGTTTCTATAGATGAACCGCTTAATGTGGATTGGGATGGTAATGAACTGTTGTTATCTGATATTTTGGGTACGGAGGAAGATGTTATATATAGGGATATTGAGGATGAGGTTGATAAGGAGCTTCTCAAAAAGGCTATGTGTATATTATCGGAAAGGGAAAAGAAAATTGTTGAATTGAGATTTGGTCTTAAAGATCCGAAGGGGGAAGAACTTACTCAAAAAGAGGTGGCCGATTTGCTTGGAATATCACAATCATATATTTCCAGACTGGAAAAGAAGATAATGAAAAGACTCAAGAAAGAAATGTTGCGTATCGGGTCGTAAAAAGGAAATGATTTCCGTTATGTATTTAGAATAAATAATATTAATATTGTTAATCCTTAACCATAAGAGTTTAAATGGTGTAAGGAGGAAACATTAAAGATGGCGCTCAATAAAGTCGTTATATGCGGGGTTAATACATCTAAATTACCGATTCTTACCAACGATGAAAAGAATGAGTTGTTTATTAAGATTGAACAGGGAGATAAGCATGCCAGAGAAAAATTGATAGAGGGCAATCTCAGACTGGTGCTTTCTGTTATCAGGAGATTTCAGGCTGCCGGAGAGAATGCTGATGACCTGTTCCAGGTGGGATGTATAGGTCTGATTAAGGCTATAGACAATTTTGACCGCAGTTTAAATGTTAGGTTTTCAACTTATGCTGTTCCGATGATAATCGGAGAGTGCAGAAGATATTTAAGAGATAACAGTGCGATAAGAGTATCACGTTCGTTGCGCGATATTGCCTATAAGGCGATATACGCGAAAGAAAAGATATTGAGCGAACAAAACAGGGAGGCTACTATTGATGAAATTGCAAAAGAAATTGACATGGAAAAGGAGATGGTTGTTATGGCACTAGATGCGATAGCAACTCCGGTTTCTCTCTACGATCCTGTCTATCAGGATGGTGGAGATACATTATATCTGATGGATCAGGTGAAAGATAAAAAGAATAAGGAGGATGCATGGGTTGAGGATATATCCTTGAAAGAGGCTATGAAAAGGCTTACTGAAAGAGAGTATAATATAATAAAACTAAGGTTTTTTGAGGGTAAAACACAGACAGAGGTTGCCGACGAAATTGCTATATCTCAGGCTCAGGTGTCCAGACTTGAAAAATCTGCCTTAAAGAACATGAAAACTTACTTGGATATATGAGAAAAAATGAATGTATTTTATTGTCAAGTCTCTATAATTATGGTATAATTCCGTTCGTATATTGTAATGAAACGGACAAATGATAATTTGCTCGTTATATCATAAAGGAGGCACATTATTTTATGAAACATTTAATTTTGGTTACATCACCCCCAGCGTGTGGAAAGACCTTTATTTCTAAGCAGATTGCAAAAGCATTAACTAATTGCGTATACCTTGATAAGGATACCCTTATTGTTTTATCAAAACAAATTTTTAAGGTGGCGGGTGAAGAGTATAATCGTTCCTCCGATTTCTTTCAGAGAGAGATTCGTGACTATGAGTATTATTGTGTACTGGATCTTGCAATGGAAGCGTTGGACTATAATGATACAGTGTTAATCAACGCTCCGTTCACTGATGAAATCAGAGATGACGAGTATCTGGATTCTCTCAGGGAGAGACTTGCAAGACATGGAGCAGAACTGGTGGTTATATGGGTTAATACCAGGGTTGAAGTTTGCAAGGAGAGAATGATTAAACGTAACTCTGACAGAGATACCTGGAAGTTAGAACATTGGGATGAGTACATAGCAAGTTGCAATTTTAATCAGCCTGATAACATTAAGGAATTAATCGTTTTTGAGAACTCTTCGGAGGAAGAATTCAACGAGTCTATTAAGAGAGTGGTTAAAGAGTTGCGTGGTGAATAAATAAGCGAAAAGCAGGAGAACGATATGACTAACAAAAGATCGGTGTTCGCAATTAATTGGGCAGAGGCCGAATCATTGGCTGCAGGACGCCATGATAATCCACATCATATACTTGGTATGCACGAGTCGATTGATGGGGTTTACATCAATGCATTTTTTCCAGGTGCGGAAAGTGTCACTGCTGTAAGCAAGAATAGCAAAGACAAATATGATCTGGTGAGTGAGAGAATAGCTGGCTTTTTCACGGTTAAGATTCCGGATAAGAAAAGTTTTGACTATTATTATGTAGTGAAATATCCGGATGGAACAAAAGAAGAAGTTGTTGATCCATATTCCTTTGAACCTGTTATCGATCCTATTGACATAAGTAGGTTTGGAGATGGAATTCATTACGAGATATTTGAAAAGTTAGGAGCACATCCTTGCATATTAGATGGTGTAGAAGGTGTTCTTTTTGCTGTATGGGCTCCGCGTGCAGTGAGAGTATCGGTTGTAGGTAATTTCAATAAATGGAATGGGCGTCTTCATGCTATGAGACGTATTGAATACTCAGGTATTTTTGAATTGTTCATTCCCGGACTTAAGACCGGAGAGATTTATAAATATGAGATTCAGAACAGTAATGGAAATACATTTATGAAGCCTGATCCGTATGGTAATGCTGTTGAATTGCGTCCCGGTAATGCATCAATGATTGCTGATCTTTCTTATGAGTGGGGAGATTCTGATTATATGGACGACCTGTCGAAATGCGCTGATAAAGAAATGCCAATGAACATATATGAAGTTCATTTGGGTTCATTTAAGCGTCCTAAGGATGGCAGGGAATTTTATACATACAGAGAGATTGCACTCGAATTGGCAAAATATGTTGCAGATATGGGATATACTCATGTTGAGTTAATGCCGATAATGGAGCATGAGAATGATTCAAGCTTTGGATATCAGACTGCCGGTTTTTTTGCTCCGACATCAAGATATGGAACGCCGTCTGACTTTATGTATTTTGTTGACTACATGCATAGTAAGGGTATTGGTGTTATCTGTGATTGGGTACCCAGCCAGTTCCCCATGAATGAAAGCGGACTTGCAAGGTTTGATGGCGAACCGCTTTATGAGCCTGCTGATAAGCGCAGAAGTGAGAATCCAAGATGGGGAACCTACATTTTTGATTACGGAAGAAAAGAAGTAAGTAATTATCTTATTTCTAATGCTATATATTGGATATCAAAGTATCATTTGGATGGACTTAGAATTGACAGTGCAGCATCTATGTTGTATCTGGATTACGGACGTTCGTACGGCAATTGGATTCCTAATCAATATGGTGGCAACGAGAATCTTGATGCAATAGAGTTCTTCAAGACACTTAATACTATAATTGATGAGCGTTTTCCGTATTGTAAGATGATTGTTGAAGATGAGTCCGGATGGCCGATGCTTACAGATAGTGTTAGTGAAGGTGGAATGGGATTTGACTATCAGTGGAATATGTCATGGATGAATAATCTGTTGTCATACATGGCGTTGGATCCGCTTTATAGAAAATATGAGCATAAGAAACTGATAGACAGTCTTGGTAGTGCTTATGATGAGAATTATATACTTGAGTTTTCTCATAACGAGGTTGTGGGAGGCAAAGGTTCTATTGTTGATCAGATGCCTGGCGGATACGAGGAGAAGTTCTCTAATCTTCGGCTCTTATATGGTTGTATGTTGACTCATCCGGGAAAGAAACTTCTCTCAATGGGACAGGAATTTGCTCAGTTCAAGGAGTTTTCGTCAACAGGTGAGTTAGAGTGGGATTTACTTGATTTTGATGCACACATGATTCTTAAGAATTATGTGAAAGCTCTTAATCACTTGTACAAAAAAGAGCCGGCTCTGTATCTGTTAGACAATAATGCAGATGGATTTGACTGGATTAACAACAAAGCTGCTAATGAGAGTATTGTATCTTTCGTTAGAAAGACTAATAAGAAAGAAGACACGCTTCTTATAGTGTTTAACTTTACACCATCTACATACAATGATTACAAGATTGGTGTACCGCATGAAGGCAACTATAAAGAAGTATTTTCAAGCGAGCTGGTTGAGTTTGGTGGGGATGGAAGTGTTAATCCCCATGTTCGTGCAAGTAGAAGATCTACATGCGATGGCAGAAGAAATTCATTGCTTATCTCACTTGCACCGCTTTCCATGAGTATATTCAAACTTACGGATGAGGAAGCTGTTCCTTATGAATCAGGAAAGAAAGAGAAACGACAAACAGCTAAGAGAGCAAAGTCTTCTACAGTTAAGAAGGAAAAGACTACGTCTAAAACCACTGCTAAGAAAACAACTGCAAGAGGAACTGCGACTAAGAAAAAGGCAGCGACAACAACGGCTAAGAATACCGGTTCTGCTGCAAAGAAAATCAATGAGTCGTAGTTGCTGAAGTTATTATATGGTAAGTGTATATAAGCTGTTACTGATTATAATTATTGGTAACAGCTTATCATGTATATAATTATATTACGGAAAGGCGAGGATGAAAATGTTATTGGAAACTGAGACGTTGTCTGTTGAAACTGCGGCAGCTAATGTGGAACAGTCTGTTGATATAGTAAAACAGACTATGGATGATATAGTGAAGTGGCTTATTGACAAATCCGGTAGTGTTATAGCAGCATTCATTTTTATATTCGTGGGAATTAAGGTGACTGGACTGCTTATCAAACTTGCAAAGAGAGGATTTGACAGATCTAAGATTGATGATTCTGTTGCAGGATTTTTGTTGTCAGTTATAAGAATAGTTGGATACATTCTTGTTTTTATCACGGCAGCGACAATTCTGGGATTTGAAGTGACGAGTTTTGTGGCTATATTGACAACAGCTTCCATGGCAATCGGTCTGGCACTTCAGGGTGCTCTGTCAAACCTTGCAGGAGGCGTGTTGATATTGTTGTTAAAGCCTTTTAAGGTTGGTGACTACATAGCTATGAGTGGCAATGGCCCTGAGGGTACAGTAAATGCGATAGACATATTTTATACAAGGCTTCTTACACATGATAATAAGTTGGTAGTAATACCTAATGGTACTCTCACTAACAGCAGTCTGGTAAATGTTACAAGTGAGTCAAAAAGAAAACTTGAAGTAACAATTCCGGTTGCATATAATACGGATATCAGAAAATTGAAAGATGTGATTAATGATATTTTGGCAAAAGATGAAAGGGTTTTGGATGGGGAGCCTAAGGATATTTTCATTTCATCATTTGATGACAGCGGTATGACTATCGCAGTCAGAGCCTGGGCTGCAACATCTGATTACTGGAGTACGCTATGGGATTTAAGAGAGCGGGTCAAACTTGCTTTTGATGAGAATGGGATTGAGATTCCGTATAACCGTGTTGAGGTTGAGATGAGAAATTAATTAATAAAGAGAAAGAAGGACAAAACTAATGAAGAGTGCAGATTTTGGATTAACAAAAGAAGAGATAATGGAGATTTCAGACAAGTACCTGCTTGACATCGGATATCATTTTCCGATTGTGATAGAGGATGCAAAGGGCTGCTATGTAAAAGATACGAATGGTGATGAGTATCTTGATTTCTATGCCGGAATAGCAGTTAATTCTCTTGGTAACTGTGATGAGAGAATAGTTAAGGCTGTTAAAGAACAGGCTGAGCAGGTTATGCATGTAAGCCTTTATCCATATAATGTACCACAGGCAATGCTTGCTAAGCTTATATGTGAGACGACGGGATTTGACAGAGTATTCTTCCAGAATTCAGGAACAGAGGCTAACGAAGCGATGATTAAAATGGCAAGAAAACGTGGTGTGGAGAAATTCGGCCCGGATCACTATGAGATAGTGACCGCTAAGAAGAGTTTCCATGGAAGAACATATGCGGCACTTACAGCTACGGGTCAGCCGGAGACGGCTATACAGGCAGGTTTCTTCCCTAATCTTCCGGGATTTAAGTATGCCGATTTTAATGATTTGGAAAGCTTTAAAAATGCAGTGACAGAGAATACATGTGCGATTATGGTTGAACCTTGTCAGGGTGAGGGCGGAGTGTACCCTGCTACAAAAGAATTCTTGCAGGGCTTGAGAGAACTTTGCGACGAGAAAGATATTCTGCTTTTATTTGATGAGGTGCAGACAGGATGGTTCAGATGTGGTGAGCCAATGGCCTGGATGCATTATGGCGTTCGTCCGGATGCATTTTCTATGGCTAAAGCACTTGGCGGTGGACTTCCACTCGGTGGAGTCGTTTTGACTGAGGAATGTGCAAAGATTTTAAATCCGGGTTCTCATGGTTGTACTTTCTCAGGTAATCCGGTTTGTTGTGCAGCCGGTTATGCGGCTATTAACGGTATGATTGAGGATAAATGCGGTGAAAATGCCAAAGAAATGGGAGAGTATTTCAAGGAGCAGTTAAAGACATTGCCGGATGTAAAAGAGGTTCGTGGACTTGGTCTATTGGTTGGTGTCGAGTTTAACAATGTGGATGCTGTTGCTGTTAAGGTCAAAGCCATGGAAAATAAGCTTCTTGTGACAGCTACATCTAATCGTATTATACGTATGGTTCCACCACTTATCATAACAAAAGAAGATTGTGATAAGGCGGTAGAAATTCTTAGAAAAAGTATTGAAGAAGTTAAATGAGTATTGATTGGAGTAATATACATCATGGCTGAAAATATGATACGAAACAACATTTTGGAGGCGATTGGACAAACTCCGGTGATAAGACTTAATAAGCTTGTCGAACCGGGAAGTGCCGAGGTGCTTGTAAAAATGGAAGGACTTAATGTTGGAGGTTCTATTAAGACAAGAACAGCTTATAATATGATACGACAGGCTGAGAAAGAAGGGCTTATAAATGAGAACACCATTATTGTTGAACCTACAAGTGGTAATCAGGGAATAGGTCTTGCCCTGATTGGTGCAGTTAAAGGTTATAGAACGATAATAATCATGCCTGATTCGGTAAGTGAAGAGAGAAGAAAACTTGTGCGTCATTATGGCGCAGAGGTTCGATTAATACATGATGCAGGGGATATTGGTGCATGTATCGAAGAGTGCCTTAATACTGCTCTTAGAATGAAAGAGAAAAATCCAAATGTGTTTGTTCCACAACAGTTTGAAAATGAGAATAACACTAAGGCACATAAGAAACATACAGGTCTTGAAATTATGGCTCAGGTTGCAAAACCCATTCATGGCTTCTGCTCAGGAATTGGAACCGGTGGAACAATTACCGGAATCGGTGAAGTGTTAAAAGCCCAATATCCTGATATCGAGATATGGGCAGTTGAGCCGGAAAATGCAGCGATTCTTGCAGGCGGAACCATCGGTACACATATTCAGATGGGAATCGGTGACGGTATAATACCTGACATTTTGAATCAGGATATTTATGATGAGATATATGTTGTTACCGATGAGGAGGCAATAGATACAGCCAAACGCCTTGCAAGAGAAGAGGGAATTATGTGCGGAATATCGAGTGGTACCAATGTTGCAGCGGCACTTAAGCTTGCCAGAAAGCTTGGTGAGGGCAAGACGGTTGTGACTGTACTTCCTGATACGGCGGAAAGATATTTCTCTACACCGCTTTTTGAGGAATGAGAACGAAAAATCAAAACCACTAATCAGGAGGATTGTGATGCATAGATTATATGAAAATGGAGATATTTCGGTATTTTGGAATTCAGATAAATGCAGGCATGCAAAGAAATGTGTTACCGGATGTCCTGAAGCATTTAACATCAACAAAAAACCCTGGATAAAACTTGATGAAGCTGATACATCTAGGGTGTGGAAAGCGGTATCAAACTGTCCGTCGGGAGCATTGACTTGTGTATATAATCATGATATTAAGATCATGCTCGTTAAAGATAATAACAGAAGTGTTGCCTATGATGGCGAAGCATTGATTGGAGAGTGTGATTATCAGATGACGGATGAAGGCTTAGATATATATCATACAGAAGTGGATCCGGAATATGGTGGAAAAGGTATAGCAAAACGTCTGGTATATGTGGTTTTGCAGGAGGCAGAGCATGAGAAGGTTAAGGTAATACCTACCTGTTCTTATGCAGTCAGAATTTTGAATAATGATTAAAAGATTTTTATATTTAATATAATTGAGTAAGAGGATTGTGAATTATTATTTTCACAGTCCTTTTTTATAGGTCAAATATAATCCTTGACATTATGGAAATATGTGTTATTATAATGATATCAAAATGATATCACGAAGAAATGATTATATATCATATGCCGAATGTGATATTTATTACAACAGCATTTAATTCATATACAATGTTAAGGAGGAATGAACTATGGAAGACAATAAGATTATTGAGGAGAAAATTATTAGTGGACACAAGACCGGAGGTTTGATGCTATTTCTTACGTTAGCACTTTATGTTGTTGCAACGATAGGTGTTATCTATGGAGGTACAATGAGTAATGGTCCGATTGCGGTTATTAGTGGAATATACCTGTTCGTAGGTTGGATATTGTTCTTGGGACTTAAAGTGCTTAAGCCCAATGAGGCGTTGGTACTTACGCTTTTCGGTAAATATGTTGGAACGCTTAAAGGTGACGGGTTCTTCTTTGTTAATCCGTTTGTGACAGCATTTAACCCGGCAGCGGGAACGAAACTTGGACAGAGTGGCGATATCAACGGAGGAACTAAGACAGCATCTAATAACGCAGAAACAGCAGCAGCAGCTATGAGCAAGAAGATTTCACTTAAGGTTATGACACTTTCTAACAGCAGACAGAAGGTAAATGATGTGCTCGGTAATCCGGTTGAGGTTGCAGTTGCGGTTATGTGGAGAGTTAATGATACTGCAAAGGCTGTATTTGCAGTAGATAATTACAAGGAATATCTTTCGTTACAGTGTGATGCGGCAGTAAGAAATGTTGTTAAGATTTATCCATATGATGTTACAGATAATGTAGATACTACAGGCGATGGACAGGCAGATGACGGAAGTCTTCGCGGTTCAACAGAACTGGTTGCTAACCGTATCAAAGAAGAGATTCAGGATAAGGTTAAGGATGCAGGTCTTGAGATAGTTGATGCAAGAATTACTTATCTCGCTTATGCTACAGAGATTGCGGCAGTTATGCTACAGAGACAGCAGGCAGCAGCAATTATTGATGCAAGAAAGATGATCGTTGACGGAGCAGTAGGTATGGTTGAGATGGCACTTGAAAGACTCAAAGAAGGTAATATGGTAGATTTGGATGAGGAGCGTAAGGCGGCAATGGTTTCCAATCTGCTTGTAGTTCTTTGTGGTAACCACGATGCACAGCCGGTTGTTAATTCGGGGAGCCTATATTAATGGCTGAAAAGAAGCAGGTTCCTCTCCGCTTAAATGCAAAGCTCTATGATGCCATTGCCGCATGGGCGGAGGATGATTTCCGTTCAGTGAACGGACAGATAGAATATCTGCTTACAGAATGTGTTAAGCAGAGGAAGAAAGACGGTAAGTATGTATCCCAGACTCTTGATGAAGCACCGGAGTTTGATATACATTAGGGAAAGTGATTATATGCGTAAGAAAAACATTGAAAGAATGTTTTGTGCAAAAGAAAGATAGGATGGTGCTTAGATATGAAAAAGAGTTATCTTGGCTTGATAATATGGTTGATTGTTTATACAGGTTTGATGTCGGTTTGTGGATTCATACCACTGGGAGCAGATCTGTTAATAAGAGTATTTATGGTCTTTACAGCAGTTGCGTTGGTTGTATTAATGGCGATGATGTACTTTATGGATAGGGTTTACTGGATGAACGGAGTATCCTTTGAACAGGCCGTTGAGGCAGGAGTTGTACGAAGAAAGAGATTTGCTTTGCTGCATCTAAGACTGTTTGGAATATTTGCAATAGCTTACACATTGTATTCGATAGTAGCATATGCGCTGCATTTTCCATGGGTGATTGATATTGTTGTGTTCACGCTTGCAACGATAGTTGTAGCGATTTATTCAAATAAGTATAAGTTATGAGAGGTGATATGCCGATGATCATTTTGATTGTCGGCATATTTTCATGTGAAAAAAGATTTTGTTGTTATTATTTTGTGGACAGTGATCTTTATGTTTTGTATTTTTGATGTGATGCTATACTAAAAGATATTTTACTTTTTGCTAATTTGGGGTCTTCTCAAAAACGGTCAATTGGATATAATTAGTATTAACCAAACGGGTCAATAGGCAGGAGATGTATTGATATGAATGATAAATTTTACGCACTTCCAAAAGAGAAACAAAACAGGATTATTAATGCGGGCCTTCGGGTGTTTTCACAGAATTCGTACAGAAAAAGTCCTATGAATGAGATTGCTGCTGAGGCAGGAATTAGTAAGTCGTTACTATTTTTCTACTTCAAAAATAAAAAGGAATTTTATCTTTTTCTATGGCATCAGGTAGAGAACATAACTAAACAGAGGCTAATGAAAGGCAATATTTATGAAGGAAATGATATTTTTGAAATAATGTATAAAGCACTACTGGCAAAGATAGATATGTTTTTTGAATATCCTGATATGGGTAATTTCTCAATTAGAGCATACTATGAGAGGGATCCGGAGATTAAGGAGGAATTGCTTAAAATTATAGAACCCTACACTCAGCTTAAGACAAGTGTAACCATGCCGTATATTGACCCTTCAAAGATAAAGGAAGGCATTGATCTTAATTTGATGTATCGGGATATGTATCTTGCTTCTGAGGGATATATGTATGAAATGCTACAAAAATCAGAGGGTGAGCTTGACATAGAACGTGTCAGGGAGGATTATAAGTCAATGATAGATTTTTGGAAGAAATTATATCTAAGGGAGGTGGAGTAAATGAATGCGATAGAAACAGAAAAACTTACAAAGACATATGGTTCAAGCAGAGGTATAACGGAACTTAAGCTTACTGTTAGTTCAGGAGATTTCTTTGGGTTCATCGGACCCAACGGAGCGGGAAAATCGACTACGATAAGAACTCTGCTCGGACTTATAAGTCCGACATCGGGAAGTGCTAAGGTGCTGGGCTTAGATATAGTATCTCAGAAAAATGAGATATTGTCGCGTGTTGGGTATCTTCCTTCAGAGATTAATTTTACAAGTGGTATGAAGGTTTCTGATGTAATTAAATATTCTGCTGATCTAAGACATAAGAATTGTAAGGACATATCTGATGTCCTTTGTGAAAGACTTGGAATAGATACAGGTAAAAAGGTTGATGACTTATCACTTGGAAATCGGAAGAAGGTTGGGATAGTATGCGCTGTTCAACATGAGCCGGAGCTGCTTATATTAGATGAACCTACAAGCGGACTTGATCCTTTGATGCAACGTGAGTTTTTCGATATACTTACAGAACAGAATAAGAATGGTTCAACTATTTTCTTTTCTTCACATATTTTGTCAGAGGTTCAGAATCATTGTCGCTCGGCAGCATTTATACGAGACGGAAGGATAATAGTGTCTGATAAGGTTGAGAAGTTAGAAGAGACCGGGGCTAAGAAGGTGACGTTATCCGGTGGTTTTGATACGGATGGACTTAGTGGTATCAATGACTTAAAGATAGAGAATGATGTGACAAGTTTTCTGTATAAGGGTGATGTCAGACTACTGCTTAAAAAACTTGCGGAAAGTAATTTGAGTAATGTGAATATTACTGAACCGAGTCTGGAAGAGATATTCATGAACTATTATGAGGGGTGATGATATGGCAATATTTAAACAGGAATTAAAAAGTCAAAAATTATCAGTGTTCATATGGAGCCTTTCAATCGGTCTTCTTATTGCGGCATGTGTGCTTATGTATCCTGATATGGAAGCAGAGATGGATGGTGTCAATGAGATGTTTTCGTCAATGGGTAATTTTACTGCGGCCTTTGGTATGGATCAGTTAAACTTCGGAACACTTATCGGATTTTATGGAGTAGAGGGCGGTAATATTTTAGGAATCGGAGGTGCGTTCTTTGCAGCGGTTACGGGAATCGGAGCATTAATGAAAGAAGAACGTGACAGAACAGCAGAGTTTTTGCTGACACACCCGGTATCAAGAGTAAGAGTTATCACGGAAAAGCTTCTCGGAACATTTGCTGTTATTATCATTTTGAATGCAATAGTACTTGCATGTTCATGCGTATCTGTACTTATGATAGACGGCGATGTCGAGTGGAAGGATATAATGCTTTTTCATCTGGCATACCTTGTGATGCAGTTTGAGATTGCGGGAATATGTTTCGGTATCTCTGCGTTTATTACAAAAGCAGGCGCGGGAATCGGAATTGGTGTTGCGTCACTTATGTACTTCCTTAACATTATTGCGAATATATCAAAGGATGCGGAAGCGCTCAAATATATTACTCCATTTGGATATACGGAGGCTTCCGACATAATAAATGATCATGCACTTAACAAGGAATATGTGGCTTGCGGTGTTGCATTTATGGTAATCGGAATTATTGTAGGTTACGTTAAGTATTCTAAGAAGGATATAAGGGCGTAGGAATTATTTATTCTTTAATGAAACAGTATAATGTGGTAAAATCCCTTTTTGTTGTGGTTGATTAACAGTGACATGACAAAAAGGGATTATTTTTTCTATAAAGTGTAATTTCCTTACATCATTAGGTAGTATATAGGTGTGAAACGGAGGTGACAGCGTGGAGGATCAGCTGATAATTGAATTATTTATGGAACGTTCCGAAAATGCGATTGAAGAATTGTCAAATCGGTATGGCAGGCTTCTTGAGAATATATCGTATCAGATACTTAGAAATGAACAGGATGCCCAAGAGTGTGTAAATGATACATATCTTGCAGTATGGAACAGGATTCCACCTAATAAACCGGATCTACTTTCTGCCTATGTTTGTAAAATAACGAGAAATCTTTCTGTTAAAAGGCTTAGGAGTAATATGGCAAAAAAGAGGAATAGTCACTATGACCTTATTCTTGATGAATTGGAAGATTGTCTTGAAAGCAATACACAGATTGAGGATGAAATGATGGTTAAGGAAATGACGGAATATATCAATCATTTTCTTGCAAAATGCAAAAAAACAGACAGAATCATTTTCATCAACAGATACTGGTTTTGCAAAGAAATACCTGAGATTGTAAAAGATATGGGACTTAGTTCTAATTATGTAAATGTACATTTACACAGAACGAGACAAAGACTTATGAAATATCTGAAAAAGGAGGGACTTATATCATGAGTAGAGATGTTTTGGAACAAGTGATGGCGGGTATAGACGACAGATATATATATGAGGCAATTTTATATACGGATAAAGTTAGTGAAAGAGGTAACCCCAAAATAAAATATTTGGTAAGGATTGCAGCGTGTATTGCAATAGTGATGGTTATGTCCATTTCTACCTTATCGATTGCGACAGTTGCAGGAAATATTACAGCATATAATATACTTTATTCACTTTACCCGGATGTGGCAGAAAAATTAATCCCGGTCAATATTTCATGTGAGGATAATGGAATATTGATGAATGTAGAGGCAGTCAATATAGATGGTCCGAAAGCTGACATTTATATTTCCATGCAGGATATGACGGGAAACCGTATAGATGATACTACTGATCTGTTTGACAGTGAAGTTATTCACACATCTTTTGATACAATGGGTACAAGTGAAAGGGTGGATTATGATTCGGATAATAAGAAGGTGACATTTTTAATCAAGCTTGAGCATATGAAGGGTGAGCCTATTGAAGGAAATGAATTGACTTTTTCAGTGTCAAGATTTTTGAGTGGAAAGGAAAATACAGTAACGGAACTATCCGGTTTTAATCTTGCAGATATTCCTGTGCCACAGAATGTGCAGAAGGCAGATAAGCTAAACATCAGAGGATGTAGTGGAGAAGATATCAATGGTGGTACTGACTTTTTGATTCCTGATCCTGCATATAGCTATTCGCCGGTAGATGGAGTTAAGGTAAATGCCTACGGTTTTTTAAACGGAAAACTTCATGTTCAGGTACATTATGATAATATTTTAGATTATGATAATCATGGATTCATATATGTGAAGGATGTAGAAGGTAATGTCATTGAATGTTCAAGTAATTATGCATTTTGGGATGATGACAGAAATGGCAGTAGTGAAGAGTATATATTTGATATAAGTGAGGGTACTGATCTTGGAGGGTACTCGCTATGGGGGGAGTTTGTAACTTGTGACACACTTACTGAAGGCGATTGGGAAGTGTCTTTTCCGATAAAAGCCAGATGATAGAATATTATATCTGTAGTATTAGAGAGACAGGAGACGGATAACCGTCATCTGTCTCTCTTTGGGATATAATCAAAGTTTTTATTGACAGCTAATTGGAATTAGCCTATAATGAGGCTAACTCAAATTAGCCAAGGAGAGCGTATGGATACAAAGAAAAAGATATTGGATGTTGCATTAACCCTGTTTTCAGAAAAGGGATACGGGAATGTTTATGTTGGACAGATAGCTGAAGGCGTTGGAATTAAAGCACCGTCATTATATAAGCATTACAAAAGTAAACAGGATATATTTGAAGCGATTTTAGAAGAAATGCGTAGTCGTTATGACAAAGAAGCTGCTCACTTGAATATGTCGGGAGATGATTTTACAATTGATTTTAAGTTGTATAAGAATATCTCAGAAGATGAATTGGTGAAAATGGGAATAGGGCTTTTTTCTTTCTTTTTGCATGATGAATATGAGTGCAAATTCAGAAAGATGCTTACTATAGAGCAATTTTCCAATAAAGAATTAGCAGATCTTTTTTATGAACAATATTTTAATCAACCGTTGAAATATCAGACTGGTTTGCTGCATTTATTAATATTACAGGGTTATATGAAAAACGAGGATGCCGATGTGATGGCATTGCAATTTTTTGCCCCGATTTATCTGTTGATGACGGTATGTGACAGAGAGCCGCAAAAAGAGGCGGAGGCATTGGAGACTTTGGAAAAACACATAAGACAATTTAGCAGAATGTACAAGGAGGAGATAAAATGAAGGTTGTAATGATACATGGTCAGAATCACAAAGGTAGTACATATAATATTGGCAGAATGGTAGCTGATAAAATCAGCAATGGTGAGAATGTTGTGGAGTTTTTTCTTCCAAGAGATTTGAATCATTTTTGTGCCGGATGCTATACTTGCATAGATGATGATACAAAGTGTCCGTATTATGAAGAAAAGAACAGGATCATGAAAGAAGTGGAATCAGCAGATGTTCTGATTTTTACGACGCCTACTTATTGTATGAGAGCATCTGCTCCGATGAAGAGTTTTTTGGACCTTACATTTAATTATTGGATGGCTCACAGACCGAGAAAATGTATGTTTAGTAAGAAAGCTATAGTGATATCTACTGCAGCGGGAGCAGGAACTAAGAAGGCTGTCAAGGATGTATCGGATGCTTTATTTAACTGGGGAGTTCCGTATGTAGTGACATATGGAATAAGTGTTCAGGCAATGAATTGGAATGGAGTAAAGGATAAGAAAAAGCAGAAAATTGAAAAAGTTACAACAAAAATTGCCAATAAAGTATTAAATAATAAGAGTGTCAAGGTTGGTATTAAAACGAAAGCCATGTTCATGATGATGCGGATGATGCAAAAAAACAATATGGGATCAGGAGAGATAGAGCGAGCTTATTGGGAGAAGAATGGATGGTTAGATAAGGGTAGACCTTGGAAGTAAACGACTTAATGAGTAAGTTAAAACGATAAGAGTAAAAATTACTCATAAAACGCTTTACAAATATAAAAAAATATGATACTCTTTTATTAGAGTAAATATTACTCATAAATCAAAAACCTCGGTTAGGGAGGAAACGAAGTATGTCAGAACTTTATGAAACGACCGGTTCCGAAAAGGAATTTCTTAAGAAATATGATCTTACAAAATATGAGAGACCGTCTGTGACAGCAGATATTCTTGTTTTTACGGTAGTACCAAAGAGTAAAGAATTAAAGCTTCTGCTTATCCAGAGAGGAAATCATCCGTTTCTCAATAAATGGGCTCTTCCCGGAGGTTTTGCTGCACCTGATGAATCTTTGCTTGATACAGCACGCAGGGAATTAGTGGAGGAAACAGGAGTAGAAGGAGTATATTTAGAACAACTATATACTTTTTCAGACAAAGGAAGAGATCCGAGAGGATGGGTAATAACAACAGCATATATTGCTATGGTTCCGTTTGAAAAGCTAAATATCAAATCAGGGGATGATGCTAAGAATGCTGCATTGGTTGATGTAATAAGAAAAAATGACAGCTGGTGTTTTAAAAACGAAGATATCGGATTATTTCTTCAGGAATCGGATATTGCATTTGATCATTACAGAATAATCGATATGGCAATCGAAAGATTACGTGGAAAGCTTGACTATACTGACATAGCATTCTGGTTTTTGCCTAATCAGAAGAATTTCACCATGCCACAGCTTAAGGCAATATATGATACCATTTCGGGGAATGAATATGAGAGATCGTATTTTGTGAAGACGATAAAGAACAGATACGGTAGCAGGCTGAAGGAGCTTGGTAAGCAGGTCCACGGTGTTGGCAAACCTGTTATGCACTACAGTTACAAGTGATGTTATTATAGTTGCAAACAGGTATTGTGTGGAGGTGAAGTTGAATGAATAATATAGAAGTTGCGAAACAGACTATTCAGATAATTAAAGACAGACAATATAAAGTATCGGACAAGGTGGTTCATTTACCGGATTATGATTACGAAAGTGTTATTGTTTATTCTCCGGATTTAGGTGTACAGGTGGTTAATAAGATATCTAAGGAGTTATCAGAAAAAAGTGATAAATTATGCAAAATCACAATCTCTACCGAAGATTCTTTACAGGCCGCAAGGAGATATGATAATGTGCTTGTTATGAATTTTGCAAATGCACATAATCCCGGCGGTGGTTTTAAGTTAGGAGCCAATGCGCAGGAAGAGGCGCTTTGCAGATGTAGTACTTTATATGCATCAATTACATCTGATAATGCCCAGGAAATGTATCATTTTAATAATACACATCTAAGTAAAGTGGAATCGGATTATATGCTTCTATCACCTGATGTGTGCGTGTTTCGGGATGAAAGATGCGAACTTATAAAAGCCCCTAAGATGGTTGCGGTTATTACACTTCCGGCGCCTAACAAGCGCGGCGCTGCTTTCTTTGCGTCTCCTGATACTATAGAGGAAACAATGCTTAGAAGGATAAGAATAATGTTTAGCATAGCAGCAGATAGAGGATACAAAAATCTTGTGTTGGGCGCATGGGGGTGCGGTGTGTTTGGTAACAAGCCTGAGGATGTATCGAGGTATTTTAAGATGATCCTATTTGACGAAGGCTATGGAAGGTTTTTTGATGAGGTGTGCTTTGCCATATATGGTAGTGAAGACGGGAAGAATATATCGGCTTTCCGCAAGGTATTTGAGTAGGTAATTGCGAAAGGCATTTGAGTAACAAAAGGAGATATGTTATGGGACATTTTTATTTTGTTAGACACGGACAGACGGTGTGGAATGTGGAGAATAAGATTTGTGGTGCGACAGATATTGAACTGACAAAGTTGGGCCACCAACAGGCTATTGAGACGGGACATAAAATTATAGAAATGGGAATTGAAGCTGACGAGATATTATCGTCACCACTTGTGAGGGCATTGGATACCGCAAAGCATATTTCAGAAATTACAGGTATTCCGCTTAAGGTTGAACCAAGACTTATTGAACAGAATTTTGGAAAATATGAGTCTACCGCAAGAAATGGCGCAGAGTTTCATGAGGCAAAAAAGCATTGTGCAAGCCGTTATGAAGGTGGAGAATCGATGCTGCATTTAGCCCAGAGAATATACAATCTCTTAGATGAGATTAAAGAACGCAGTGATGATAAAACCTATATTCTGGTTGCGCATAATGGGATTGCCAGAATAGTTGAGTCTTATTTTAATGATATGGACAGTGAAGAGTTTTCTTCTTTCGGCGTGAAAAACTGTGAAGTTGTAAGGTATGATTTCTAGAGCATGGATTATATATAAATAGCGGTTTATATTGAAAAAACCTCACAAACATAGTAAAATGTTCGTGGGTTTTTTGATTATATGTACGATTAGGAGGATAAATAAATGGCACAATTATGGGGCGGACGTTTTACCAAGGAGACAGATCAGTTGGTTTATAATTTTAATGCGTCCATTACCTTTGATCAGAAATTTTATAAAGAGGATATAGAGGGCAGTATGGCACATGTGAAAATGCTTGCTGCAGTAGGAGTATTAACAGAGGCAGAACGTGATGAGATTCTTTCGGGACTTACAGGAATTTTAAATGATGTTGAGAACGGAAAACTTGAGATTACATCGGAGTATGAGGATATACACAGCTTTGTGGAAGCCAACCTTATCGACAGAATTGGAGATGCTGGAAAGAAACTTCATACAGGACGTTCAAGAAACGATCAGGTTGCACTTGATATGAGACTCTACACAAGAAAAGAGATTGAGAATCTTAAGGGACTTGTCAAAGATCTTATGGAAGTTCTTCATGGTCTTATGAAAGAACATCTTGATACATTTATGCCGGGCTTTACACATTTACAGAAAGCTCAGCCTATAACGCTTGCTCATCATTTTGGTGCATATATGGAGATGTTCAAGCGTGATTATGGAAGACTCTGTGATATACATGAGAGAATGAATTATTGTCCGCTGGGGTCAGGTGCACTTGCAGGAACAACTTATCCGCTTGACAGAGAGATGACAGCACAGCTTCTTGGATTTAAGGGTGCGACATTAAACAGTATGGATTCTGTATCAGACAGAGATTATGTTATTGAGCTTCTGTCGGCTATGTCAACTGTAATGGTTCATTTAAGTCGATTCTCAGAGGAGATAATCATATGGAACTCCAATGAGTATGGATTTGTTGAATTAGATGATGCATACAGCACAGGAAGTTCAATAATGCCACAGAAAAAGAATCCTGATATTGCAGAGCTTGTGCGTGGTAAGGCGGGCAGGGTATACGGTGCTCTTATGCAGATGCTTACAACAATGAAGGGTATTCCACTTGCGTACAATAAGGATATGCAGGAGGATAAGGAATTCACGTTTGATGCGATTGATACAGTCAAAGGTTGTCTTGCTTTATTTACAGGGATGATTAAGACAATGACTGTCAATAAGGATAAAATGGAGGCAAGCGCTAAGAATGGCTTTACCAATGCAACTGATGCCGCTGATTACCTGGTTAATAAGGGTGTTCCGTTCCGTGATGCACATGGAATTGTCGGTCAGTTAGTGCTATACTGCATTGAGAAGAATATTTCACTTGACGATATGAGCCTTGATGAATACAAGAAGATTTCTCCTGTGTTTGAGGAGGACATTTATGATGCGATAAGCTTAAAGACCTGTGTTGAAAAACGTGAGACGATAGGTGCTCCGAGCAGAACTTCTATGGAGAAGGTTATCGCCATTAATGAAGAATATTTGGCTAAATTATAATCTACTTAGACAATTGCGAAACGCATGGATATGGTATATCTCGTTGTGCATATTATATAGATTCCGTAAACAGACCCTTTGCGACCGTCGGTACTTAAGCACCGTATTTTGGTGCATTAGTACCGCTACGTGAGCAACGGAGTGAGAACGTGTCTGTGATGGAATTGTATAATATGCACAAAAGAGAAAGAGTAAATAAGCGTTTCGCAAACGCCTAATTATAATCTACTGATAGAAAGGATGATACAACATGAATAAGACGGATAAGGATACTCTTGATGCAGCAAAACGTATGTTACAGGGTAAAATTGATATCAATGAGGTGTCAATGATGCTCAATATTCCTGTTGAAAAATTAAAACCTATTAAGGATGAAGTTGATGAACAGGTGCGTAAAGTATATGGAAATCTTGATTCCTATGATTTCAGTGAGCCGGTATTATTTGAGAACTTCGACGATTTAGGTAATGATGAGGATCTGGAATCTGAAGAGGATGAAATATATTAATTATTTTAAAAGATAATCATTGAGGAAGCATTATGAAAAAGAATTATGATGTAATTATAGTTGGTAATGGTGTCGCAGGTTTGTTTGCGGCATTACATTTGCCGGAGGATAAGAGTATAGCGATAATAACCAAGGGAGGTATGGAGGAATGCGATTCATATCTGGCTCAGGGTGGAATCTGTGTACTCAAAAATGAGGACGATTATGCCTCTTTCTTTGAGGATACAATGCGTGCAGGTCATTATGAAAATGACAGAGCAGCAGTTGATTTGATGATCAGATCCTCGCAGGATATTATTAAAGAGTTAGTTGATTTTGGAGTTGAGTTTGAACGTAAACAGGGTGAGTTCACATATACGAAAGAGGGTGCACACACAGCATCCAGAATACTTCATCATGAAGATCTTACCGGTAAAGAGATTACATCAAAGCTTCTTGCAAGAGTTAAAGAGAGAGAAAATATATCTGTATTTGAACACACGACTATGGTAGACATACTTGAAAAAGACAACGTATGCTATGGTCTTATGGTTTCATGTAACGATAATGTACATGGTGCCTGTGATGGTCTTGCAATTGATGGAAGTGTAGAGATAGTAAATGAGACATCAAATGACAGTGGTATTGGCGATATTAAGGTCATGAAAATATACAGTGATTACGTTATCTGGGCATGCGGTGGAGTTGGTGGTCTCTACAAACACTCTACAAACTTCAGACATTTAACGGGAGATACTGTAGCGATATCTGCTAAACATAATATAGAGTTAAAGGATATCAGTTATGTTCAGATACATCCTACAACTCTTTTTGCTAAGATTACAGGTAGGCGTTTTCTTATATCCGAATCTGTAAGAGGTGAGGGAGCAATACTTCTTGATAAAGATGGTAACCGCTTTGTGGATGAACTCCTTCCACGTGATGTATTAACAGAGAAGATTAAAGAACAGATGGCCAAGGAGGGAACGGATCATGTAAGACTTTCGGTTACACATTTAGATGCGGACGAGGTTAAGAAACGTTTCCCTAATATTTATAAGACATGCTTAGAGCAGGGATACGATATAACAAAGGACCCTGTTCCCGTTGTACCTGCACAGCATTATTTCATGGGTGGAGTTAAAGTTGACCTTAACGGACGCACATCCATGGGTAGACTTTATGCTGCGGGAGAGACTGCATGTAACGGTGTTCACGGCGCTAACAGACTGGCAAGTAATTCATTGCTTGAAAGTCTTGTGTGGGCAAAACGTGGTGCGGAAGATATAACAGGTAACTATGAGAAAGCTGATCACTCCTGGTGTGAGGAATACTTTGAAAACAAGAGTAGTGAAGGCTACGTTGCTGATAAGACTTATGTAGAAGTTTCTAAGGAATATTTTTATAAAGCCAGAGAGAATGTAAGACCCGGATTTACAGGTTGAAAGGAGAGTAATAAATGAGAGAATTGATGAATTTGAACGTAGATAATCTTATACTTCAGGCACTTAGAGAAGATATAACAAGTGAGGATATCACTACCAATTCGGTTATGCCTAACTATCAATTAGGACAGGTTGAACTTATATGTAAACAGGATGGTATTATTGCAGGACTTTCTGTGTTTAAGAGAGTATTTGAATTGCTTGATGATAATACGGAATTTGATATGAAGGCAAAGGACGGTGACGAGGTTAAGAGTGGACAGCTTCTTGGAGTCATCAAGGGCGATATCAGAGTTCTTCTTGAAGGAGAGAGAACAGCACTTAACTATCTTCAGAGAATGAGTGGAATTGCAACCTATACTCATTCTATCGCAGTTTTGCTTAAGGGAAGTAAGACTAAACTCCTTGATACAAGAAAGACTACACCGGGTATGAGAATATTTGAAAAATATGCAGTTAAAGTCGGAGGAGGATATAATCACAGATATAATCTCTCTGATGGAATTCTTCTTAAAGACAATCATATAGGTGCAGCGGGTGGTGTTAAAGAAGCGGTTACCATGGCTAAAGAGTATGCACCGTTTGTTAGAAAGATTGAGGTTGAAGTCGAGAATTTGACCATGGTCAAGGAAGCGGTTGAAGCGGGAGCGGATATCATTATGCTTGATAATATGGATAAGGAGACCATGAAGGAAGCAATTAAGATAATTGACGGAAAAGCAGAGACAGAGTGTTCAGGTAACGTGACCAAAGAGAATGTTGCCAATCTTATTGATATCGGAGTTGATTATATATCTTCAGGTGCACTTACTCATTCTGCACCTATTTTGGATCTTTCACTCAAAAATTTACATGCAATATAGGAATCTCAATATAAAAGAGGTTGGAAAGAATGAAATATCTTGTAAGAGCAATTAATATTTTAATCATAGTTATCCTGTCAAATATTTTGACTGTGATTAAAATTGTTGATTTGAAAAACTTTAAACTACCGGTTGTTATACTTCTTATATTGTGGTTTTTTTGGATTAATATTAGTCCGTCACATGCTAATAGAAAACTTGAGACAAAGAGACTTAGGCGTTGTGGCAACGGATGTGAGTTGCTCATAATGTTTGTAGCTTCAACGGCTGTCAATGTTATTTATTGTATCGCAGGCTTTTGTGGTGTATATGGAATTGCAGGCCTTAAAGAGGATTACAAACTTTGGCTGTTAAATATTCTGATTATAGTTCTTGTTGAGAATACAGTTTTTTGGAATGGAATAATCAGGGTATATCTTACATCTGAGCAGCTTGGTATTCGTCTTCGTCTTAAGGGATTGATCTGTGGAATGATACCAATAGTACATCTGATAGTTTTGGGAGTTATCATTAAAACAACTAGTGATGAAGTAAAGGCAGAAAATGATAAGATAGTGACCAACAAAAAAAGACATGATGACAGGATATGCGAGACTAAATATCCGATTCTTCTTGTACATGGTGTGTTTTTCAGAGATTACAGGTATCTCAATTACTGGGGCAGAGTGCCTAAGGAATTGGAAGAGAATGGAGCAACTTTATTTTATGGCAAGCAACAGTCGGCAGCGTCGGTTGCGGATTGCGGACAGGAGATTGCCGATAGAATACTTGAGATTGTTAATGAATACAAATGTGAAAAAATCAATATAATAGCTCATTCTAAGGGTGGTCTTGACAGTAGATATGCGCTTACGATTCCGGGAATTAAGGAGCATGTGGCATCTCTTACAACAATTAATACTCCACACAGAGGTTGTGAATTCGCGGATTATCTCTTGTCTAAGATTTCACAGGATAAGAAGGAGCTTATGGCAAATGCTTATAATGGCACTCTTAGAAAACTAGGTGATCATGAACCTGATTTTATAGAAGCTGTTACGGATCTAACCGCATCTTCATGTAAAAAACGTAATGAGGAGATTAAGGATGTAGAAGGTGTTTATTATCAGAGTGTAGGCTCTAAGTTAAATGTAGCAGGCGCGGGAAGATTTCCTCTTAATTTCTCATATCATTTAGTAAATAGTTTCGATGGTGCAAATGACGGACTGGTTGGTGAAAATTCATTTGAATGGGGAGAAAACTATGAATTTTTGACCGTTAAAGGCAAGAGGGGAATATCACATGGAGATATGATAGACCTCAATCGTGAAAATTTTGAAGGCTTTGATGTGAGGGAATTTTACGTTCAGTTGGTAGCGGGTCTTAAGAAGAGAGGGTATTAATTCTTATGTTAAAATATGTATAGAAAAAAAGACATATTTTGATAAAAAATATTTGGAAAATGGGTTGAGAAATTATCAAAAGAATATATAATAGAATTTAGAGATTGTATACAATATTTTTTGATATATTATTAATAAAAATGGAGGGTAGTTGATTATGTTTGGATTTGGACAATTGATTGATATTCTTAAAAAGAATCCTAAGAGAATAGTTTTTACAGAAGGCAGTGATTCAAGAATACTTGAGGCTTCATCGCGTTTGCTGGCCAGCAATTTTTTACATCCCATCCTTGTTGGAGATCCTGATAAGATTAATGAATCGGCGGAGGATTCGGGATTTAATATCAGGGGCGCAGAGATAATCAACCCTATGGATTTTAAAGAAATGGATAAAATGGTCGAGGAGTTCTGTGAACTTAGAAAGAGCAAGGGAGTAACACCTGAGCAAGCCAGAGAAATCCTTAAAGAGAACAATTATTTTGGAACTATGCTTGTCAAGATGGGATATGCAGATGCTCTATTGGGAGGAGCTACATATTCAACGGCTGATACAGTTCGTCCTGCATTGCAGTTGATTAAGACAAAACCTGGAAATACATTGGTTTCATCATGTTTTATACTTGTACGTCCATCTGCGACAGGTGGTAATGAGGTATTGGCTATGGGTGATTGTGGTATCAATATCAAGCCATCAGAGGACGATCTGGTTGAGATTGCAGAAGAGACGATCAGATGTGCAAAGGTGTTTGGAGTTGATCCTCATGTTGCGTTCTTAAGCTATTCGACAGATGGTTCGGGAAAGGGCGAAGATGTTGATAAGATGAGAAATGCTGCCAGAAAGACAAAGGAGAGAAATCCGGATGTTCCAATCGATGGAGAAATGCAGTTTGATGCAGCGGTTTCGCCTAAGGTAGCTAAGAAGAAATGCCCTGACTCTGAAGTGGCAGGACATGCAAATACATTTATTTTCCCAGATATCAATGCCGGTAACATTGGATATAAGATTGCACAGAGAATGGGTAATTTTGAGGCATATGGTCCTATTCTTCTTGGTCTTAATTCTCCGATTAATGATCTATCAAGAGGTTGTACAGCAACAGAAGTATATTCGATGGCAATTATAACAGCTGCTTTATCATAAGATTAATATCTAAGGACAGGCAAATATGCCTGTCCTTTTGTGTCGGGAAGGAATTATTAAAAATGAAGATTGCATTGGTTGCTTTAAATGCGAAATATGTTCATTCCAATCTGGCAGTGTTTGATTTGGAAGCATATACGAAAAAAAGAATTGTTGAGGAAATCGGTTCATTAGATGGATTTGAACTGATAGTAAAAGAATATACCATCAATCATAATCTGGATGCTATTATGCAGTCAATATATAAAGAAAAGGCTGATGTTTTGGCATTTTCCTGTTATATTTGGAATATTTCTGAGATACTTACAATATGCCGGGATATAAAAAAGGTTTCGCCCATGACAGATATATGGCTTGGCGGACCTGAGGTGAGCTATGACAGTGAAAAACTACTGGGAGAGCATGAATACATAGACGGTGTTATTTGTGGAGAGGGCGAAGCTACTGTTTATGAATTGGTGAAACTGTATTGTGAAAACGGAAATGATATTCCTGATGAAAAGCTTGATTATGTCAAAGGAATAGCATATAGAAAAACCGATGGATGTATTTCAAAAACTATGGAAAGATCGCTTATTTCTATGGATGATATTCCATTTATTTATGAAGATCTTAACAGATTTGAGAATAAGATTTTATATTATGAGAGTAGCAGAGGATGTCCTTTTTCATGTAGCTATTGTCTGTCATCAATTGATAAAAGTGTCAGATTTAGAAATTTGACTCTGGTTAAAAATGAGATTTCTTTTTTTATGAAGAATATGGTGAGACAGGTTAAATTTATAGATAGAACTTTTAACTGTGATAGGGAAAGAGCAAGACAGATATGGAGATATATTCAGGAAAATGATAATGGATTTACCAATTATCATTTTGAAATATCTGCGGATCTTATCGGTGATGAGGATATATCAATATTTAAAAAAATGAGACCCGGACTAATCCAGTTAGAGATAGGATTACAGTCAACAAATAAAGTGACCATAGAAGAAATAAGACGTGTCATGGATATTGAAAGATTAAAGAAAAACATGCTTACAATAAGGAAGATGGGCAATATTCACCAGCATCTTGACCTTATTGCGGGACTTCCTTATGAGAATTACGACTCTTTTGTTGATTCATTTAACCGGGCATATTCCATGAAGCCTAATCAGCTGCAACTTGGATTTTTGAAGGTGCTTAAGGGTTCATACATGGAGAAAAAGGCTATGGAATACGGACTGATATATAGTGAGTATGAGCCGTATGAGGTTCTGGCAACCAAGTGGGTGTCATATGATGAAATTTTAAAGCTTAAGCAGGTTGAAGAGATGGTGGAGGTTTATTACAACTCAGATCAGTTTGAACATGTGCTGCCTTATTTGGGTATTTTTTTTGATACTCCGTTTGAGATGTTTGAAAGACTTGGTAACTATTATGAAGAGCAGGATTTGTTTGGTATAGGTTTCAAGCGTGAAGCCAGATATGAAGTGCTTAGGTCTTTCTTTTCGAAAAATGTGAGTAGTGATAAGAAATGCGGTGTTCTTTATAGATTGGCTGATAAGAAATCTGATGACAGTATCTATAAGCAAGATAAGAGTATCGGTGAACTGGCTGATGTGATTTTTGACAATCTTCTTTCGTTTGATTATTATTGTAGAGAAAATGTTAAGAATAGACCTTCGTGGAGTAAGAGTGTTCCAATTTCAAAAGAAGATTATAACAACTTTTTTAAGCAGGGCGGGACAGATGAGTTATCGCTTATGCGCAAAGGGTATGATTCAAAACAGGCGTCAAGAGCAATGCACATTGAAGTAGTGAATGCGGCGTCGTTAAAGTGGATAAATGATGACATGGAAGGTTATAATTTATCGTGCAATGACAGTATTTTAACTGATGAACTGCCAATTGATAAGGATAATATCAGATATGTTGTGTATGATTATGAAAAACGAAATCCTTTGTCTGGTGACGCGGATTATACAATAATTACACATTTGTAATGTACAATGGAATACACTTGATATGCTTGGTTGAGCTGCTTTGAGGGTGAGACGAAAAAGTAATGTCATAGTAATTTAGATGATGGAGGGAAATAGATTTGAGAAATATAGATATTATAAACGGACCACAGAATGCTTCGGTTATAATACAGGGATGTATGAGAATACCGGCACTGGATAAGGATGCTGCCGCAAAGGTTATCCGTACCGCGTATGATTGTGGGATTAATTTTTTTGATCATGCAACATGTTATGGTGAGAATGGCTCGGCAGAAATCCGTTTTGCGGAAGCATTTCCACTTACAGGAATAAAAAGAGAGGATATATTTATACAGAGTAAATGTGGCATATGTCCTGAACGTAATGAGTTTGACTGGACAAAGGACAATATTCTTTCAAGTGTTGATGATATTTTAAAAAGATTGAATACCGAATATCTTGATACACTTCTTTTGCATAGACCGGATGTGCTGTTTGATCCTGAGGAGGTCGCAAAGGCATTCGATGAGTTGGAAGAGGCAGGTAAAGTTAGACATTTTGGAGTGAGTAATCTGGTTCCTATGCAGGTTGAATTGCTCAAGAAATATGTTAAGCAACCAATTATCATCAATCAACTACAACTTTCGCTTGAGCAATCACAGTTGATTGATCAGGCACTCTATTTAAACAACAAGACAACAGATTTTTCTATAAACAGAGATGGAAATGTTTTGGATTATTGCAGATTAAATGATATAACCATTCAGGCATGGTCACCGTTGCAGGTGGGAATGTTTGGTGGAACATTTATTGATAATCCGGATTATCCGGAGCTTAATAAAACGCTGGGTGATATGGCAGAGCGTGAAGGCGTGTCAAAGGCAGCTATAGCCATAGCCTGGATACTAAGACATCCTGCAGGAATGCAAGCCATAATCGGAACTATGAATCCAGAACACATCAAAGATATTTGTGCTGCTACAACGGTTGAGCTTTCACATCATGATTGGTATGAGCTATATCTGGCATCCGGAAAGTTTTTGCCGTAATCTCAAGATATAAAGATTTAGTGCAGTAAAAAACAGATATTTTTAAGGTATAATCAATGTGAATAGAGAGAAGAATCGGGTGACCGGTTCTTCTTTTTTTAGATTAATTTTAAACTACATTTAGTTTGATGACTTATTCATTAGCTCCCTTTAACTATCAGGGTGGCATTTTTATGAAACACCCTTTGTGATATATAATATATAAGGAGTCTGATATGTTGTTACAGTGATTTTGTGTAAGGAGGAAATATAGATGAGTTACCTTAGAAAAGAAACAATTTTTGATGGAAGAGACAATGACTGGATGGATTTTGTATTAAAGCAGGTGGAGTTTTATCAAAATGTCAAACAATATATAACGAACATAGAAGTTGATATAACGGATGTTGATGACGCTATAACTAAAGTAATAGATGAGATAGACGAAAACAGCTTTGACATTATTCAGGATGGGAATATACTCATACAACTTAAGAAATTGATTGGGCAGAGAAGAGAATTGATGAAGCAGCTTAACTGTCTTCACATTCTCACTGCGAATTTGGATATAGAGATGATAAGGGAAGAATATGAAAACAGACTGGAATCTATTCGAATGTTTTTGGGGTGATTTATATCTCGTTTACTTTATATGTGGTCATATTTGTGATAGAATATTCAATTGATATGATATATATAGTTGACATTATTTTATTATTAGTTTTGCTTGGGGATGGTATTCATGAGATCAAAGAATCAGAAATTGAAGTTATTGTATCTTGCTAAGATCATGCAGGAGAAAACTGATGATAATCATGCTCTGACAATGAGGGAGATTATTGCAGAGCTTAACAAGTATGACATAGAGGCAGGACGGAAAAGTATATATGATGATATAGCAGCTCTTAATGATTACGGGATTGAGATTTTGAAGTATCAGGAAGGTATGAATACATATTATCATTGCGTTTCCAGAAATTTTGAATTGGCTGAACTTCATATTATCATAGATGCGATAGTATCATCGAAGTTTATTTCTGAGAAGAAGTCTAAAGAACTAATACGTAAGCTTGAGGATATGGTAAGTATCTATGATAAGAAGATGATTGATAGAAATGTATATGTTTCCGGGCGTGTCAAGAATATGAATGAAAGCATTTTCTATACGATTGATGCTGTGCAGAATGCTATATCCAATAATCATAAGATAAAATTTAAGTATTATAGCTGGAATGTTTCAGGTAAGATGGAATTTCATCGCAATGGGAATTATTATGAAATAAGCCCATGGACTCTTATATGGGACAATGAGAATTATTATCTGATTGGATATGATAGTGAAGTTGATGATTTCAGAAACTATCGTATTGATAAGATGCTTGGAACAGAAGAGATTAGTGATAAGAGACAAGGTTTATCACAATTTAAAAAGATTGATAAAAGTATATATAGTTGCAGACGATTTAAAATGTTTGACGGAGAGGAACAGACGGTAACTCTTATTTGTGATAACAGTATGGCTAATGCTATAATTGATCGTTTTGGTAAGGACATAACGATAGTCAAGGTAGATGAAGAGCATTTTAAGGTTAAGGTTGATGTTGTTGTCAGTAATCAGTTTCTTAGTTGGGTATTAGCTTTTGGTGGAACTGTGGTTATTGATAGCCCGATTGCTGTCAAAGAAAAGATGATTAAGCTTATTTTGGATAATATGAGTAGATATGAATAATTTACAGGTATACAGATTTTTTTAGAAAGTGGGATAATGTAGAAAGAGAAATGATTACAGAAGATTTGAGAAAAAAATTACACAGATTACAGGATGTAAAGTACCGTGATTTTCAGAGTGGATTAATTCCAAATGTATCAAAGGATTATTTTATTGGAGTAAGAACACCTGAACTTAAAACACTAGCTAAGAAAATGTCGAAAATGGATGAGGTTGATTTTTTTTTAGATGACCTTCCTCACTCTTCTTTCGACGAGAATCAGTTACATGCATTTATAATATCAGAAATCAAGGACTATGATGAATGTATGGAAAGGATAGAGGCGTTTTTGCCTTTTGTTGATAATTGGGCAACTTGTGATCAGATGGCACCTAAGTTATTCAAGAAACATAAGCTTGAGTTGTTGAATAGGATCAATGAGTGGATACTTTCTGACAAAACGTATACGGTTAGATTTGCTATTAAGATGTTGATGAGTCATTTCCTTGATGACGATTTTGATAAGAAATATCTCAATCTGGTTGCATCTATACATTCGGAAGAATATTACATTAATATGATGATAGCATGGTATTTTGCTACAGCGCTCGCAAAGCAGTATGACGATACTATTGTAGTTCTCGAAAATAATATTCTTGATAAATGGACTCACAACAAAACGATTCAGAAGGCTGTTGAGAGTAGAAGGATAACGTCTGAGCAAAAGTTATACCTTAGGAGTTTGAAAGTATGAGTTCGTTCACAATATGTTGATATACATTGAGACTTTGCGCTTTCTTGATTTTTTTGAGTGCTTTTTTGTCTATGTTCATATTTTGGCTCCAGAAAGTCCATAGTTCTTTCATTTTGTAGAGTACAGGCTGGTCGCCGGACATATATTCACGATATCGCTCTAGCAGTTCGTCATGAAAAGAAATGAAGGTATCGCTACCTGTGGTTTTGGCTGTGAGATTAGTATTTGTGTTATTGTTGTCGTGTAATAAATTATCTGCGATCAATATTTGCGGGAGCATAGGATTGGCAATTGCACCTCGTCCCAGCATTACAGCTTTTGTATCAGGGCAAATAGCTATGAGTTTCTTGTAGGAGGTAATATCAATAATATCTCCATTATAGCACAGAGGACATGACAGAATATCCTGGGCCATGTGGAATGCATCAAGACTTGGTGTACCATTATAGCCCTGATTCAAAGTTCTTGCATGAACAATTAATTCTTTTATCGGGAATTTTTTATACATCACAAGAAGATCTTCCCATTCGTACAAAGAATCTATACCGAGTCTTGTTTTGATTGAAATGGGAAGGGGACTTTTTTCATATATGATATCCAGAAACTTTTCCAATTCTCTTTGATCATTTAAGAAGCCTGCACCTCGATGTTTTGCAACAACAGTTCCTGAAGGACAGCCTAGATTAAGATTTACTTCATTGTATCCCATATCATATAGCTGCGATGTAATCTCTAAAAACACATCTGTCTGATTGGTAAGGATTTGTGGAACAATCGATAATACTTTGTTGTTATCAGGTAGAACATCAGCAAGTTCGCGACTCTTTAACTTTCTGTTTGCAACAAAAGGTGTATAGTAGATATCGATGCCACCGTAGTATTTTTGGTATGCATTTCTGTATATATATGTGGTTATGCCCTCCATGGGAGCAAGGTAAATTTTCATGTTTCTCTCCTGAACATATTATTAATTATTAGTAGTGTTTTGATTATCTCTTATTACTTGCAAAGTTAATTCTCTCATTATGAGGGTTATTATAGATAATGCTTTATAATTGTTCAAGTACATTTTTTGCAAGAGACTAATACATATAGTAATAAGTTAAAAAAGTAAAAAGAGTGTTTTGTAATTTAAAAAAAGTGTTATAATAATCCTGATTAATCATCCGTTCAAAGCGAGTGTGGTTTTTTGCCGCATTGTCCACGACTCTTTTTTCTTATGCGTAGGCTATGTGGAGCTATCGTTGGACAGCGGATGATTTTTTTTATGAAAATAATAATTAAAAGGATATATTAAACATGAAGAATATTACAATAATAGAGGATGATAAGGCATTAAATGACGGAATAATGTTTGCACTTGCTAATAGTGATTATTCATTTAGACAGTGTCATAAACTTGGCGATTTTAATAAGGACGAGGCAGTTGATCTTATAATTCTTGATGTCAACCTGCCGGACGGCAACGGATTTGATTTTTTAAGGGAATTACGAAAATCTTCGGATGTTCCGGTTATTATGCTTACGGCTAATGATCTTGAAACTGATGAGGTTATGGGACTTACACTTGGTGCGGATGACTACATTACAAAGCCGTTTAGTCTTATGGTACTTCGTGCACGAATTGGCAAGGTGTTGAATAAGGTAGATAGTGCCAAAGATAATATATATCGTGATGATAATTATATATTTGATTTCGGAAAAATGCAGTTTTATGCCGGTGGTTTGAATGTGGATTTCAGTAAGACTGAACAGAAATTGTTAAAACTGCTTACTGATAATGTTGGACGGACTCTTACGAGGGATTATCTTGTTGACAGTATCTGGACTGATGGGGCAGAGTATGTGGATGAGAATGCATTGTCGGTTACAGTCAACCGACTAAGAGGCAAACTTACTTTAAAAGGAACGGATATGCCGATACATACAGTTTATGGTAAGGGATATGTTTGGAAGTATGATAATTGATAAGACAGTGACAAAGTTAACCTTCTGGCGTTATGAGAAATAGGTTTTTGTGTAATTTGTGTTAATTTAGTGGAAGTATGTCACGTAAGTAGATAATTAAGTATAAGGAAAAAATCAAATGTTTGGGAATAAGACGATAGAACGAATTGAAAAAATGTTAGACAGTGCGATGGATGGTACTTTTTCTGAAAATGATTATGATGAGAGTAAACTGTCGAGACTTGAAAGTAAATGGAAGAGATATTTGCATTCATCACAGCTTGCAAAGAATCAGCTTGATGAAACCAAGAGCAATCTTGAAACTCTTATAGCTGACATTTCCCATCAGACTAAGACACCGATGGCGAATCTCAAATTGTATTCAGAACTTCTTGGGGAAAGAATGAATAATATGCCGGATGTTACTGATGAGGACAGAAAACTCCTTTCTCAGATAAACGCACAAATGGAAAAGATGGATTTTTTAATCATGTCACTTACGAAGATGTCAAGGCTTGAGAGTAATATAATTGAGGTTAAGCCGGTAAATGCCGATGTTTATTCATTTGTAAGAGAAATAACTGACTCTATGCAAGGATCTGCAAATAAGAACGGGATTACACTGTTGTTTGATGACAAGGATAGTGATATGTCGGATAATGCGAACAAAGCTTTATTTGATACCAAATGGACGCGTGAAGCTCTATCGAACATAATAGATAATGCAATTAAGTATTCACCTGAAAAAAGTACAATAACGGTTTCGATAATACCTTATGAGATGTACGTCGCGATATCCGTACGAGATGAAGGTATGGGTATTGAAGAAGGGGAAGTCGCAAGAATATTTGACAGGTTCTATAGAAGTGATGAGAATTCTGATGCAGAAGGTGTTGGACTAGGTCTTTATCTTGCAAGAGAAATATTAAAAAGAGAGAATGGATATATCAAGGTTAAATCACAGAAGAATAAGGGTTCGGAGTTTATATTATATTTGTGGAGAGGATGAGGTTGATTTGCTTGAATTTACATAATTTAACTGCAATTCTTTCAAAACTGTAAGATTTCAGAAATTATTTAGAAAGATTCGTATGATAGTATTAGGGGCAGTAGAGATACTGCTCTTTTATATAATTACGGAATTGACATTCCTATAATATATAATCGAACATTTAACTGATTATTAAATATATACAACATGGAGGTCTATTATGATATTACAGGCGATGGATTTGAAAAAATATTACGGAGAAGGAGAGGCGCAGGTTAAGGCATTAGACGGTGTGAGCCTCTCGGTATATAGAGGAGAGTTTGTCAGTATAGTAGGTACAAGCGGAAGTGGTAAATCAACCTTGCTGCATATGCTTGGCGGTCTGGATAATCCAACTTCCGGAAGGATAATAATAGACGATAAGGATATATCTGAACTTAAGGGTGATGCACTTTGCATATTCAGGAGAAGAAAGATTGGTTTTGTTTTTCAAAGCTTCAATCTTGTACCTTCACTTAAGGTATATGACAACATCATTTTACCTCTTGAGTTGGATGGGTGTAAGGTTGACAAGGATTATATTGGCAGTGTGGTTGCTTCTCTTGGAATTGCAGGGAAATTAGACACATATCCGGGTAAACTTTCGGGTGGACAGCAACAGAGAGTCGCGATTGCAAGAGCCTTAGCTACAAAACCTGCAATTCTTCTGGCTGATGAACCGACGGGTAATCTTGATTCTAAGACAAGTCAGGATGTGCTTGGACTTCTTAAAACGACAGGCCAGAAATTTAAGCAGACTATAGTAATGATTACACATGATGAAGAGATTGCACAGATGGCAGACAGGATTGTAAGAATTGAAGATGGAAGGATAGTGTGATTTTTTGAAGTTAATTAAGGTATTTACGAAGAGCTAAAGTGGGTGTTCTTAATGAGCAAGTAAACGAAATGGTTAATAGGGATTCATTATAATGGAGGAAAATCATTAATGTTGAATGTTAATAATAAGAAGGCGATTAGAAAAATCTCGCTTAGTGGAATTACAACAAATATCAAAAAATATGTGATATTAATCTTTGCAGTTGCGCTTACATCTTTGCTTTTTACAGCGTTGTTTACCATAGGTGGAAGTACGGTTAAGGAGATGCAGTTGTCTACAATGCGTCAGGTGGGTGGCAGTAGCCATGCCGGATTAAAGTATTTAACCCAAAAAGAGTATGATATGGTAAAAGATGATCCGGCTATTAAGGATATATCATATAGAATTACTGTTGGAGATGTCACGAACAAAGAACTTAACAAACTTCGCACAGAGGTCAATTACAGCGAAGATGAGAATGCAAAGGGAGGTTTTTGCTATCCTGAGGAAGGCAGTATGCCCAAAAAGGAAAATGAGATAGTGACCAGTGACCTTGTTCTTCAGAAATTGGGAGTACCTGTAGAGGTTGGAAGCAAGGTGAAATTAAGTATAAATATAGGAGGACAGGAGATAACAGACGACTTTATTGTATCGGGATATTATACAGGTGATGTTATTAATGCGTCTCAGATGCTATTGGTTTCAAAAGAATTTCAGGAAAAATATGCACCAATTAAGACAACGATATTGCCTGAGACTGCGTATAATGATTATGTTGGCTGGATTATGGCTGATTTTAATTTCGGTAACTCTTTTGGTCTTGAGAAAAAGATAGACGGTCTTATAAAGCGTACAGGAATAAGAGAAGATGTTGACTATGGTATTAACTGGGCTTATGTAGGAGGAAGCTTTGATGCGGAAACCATGGTTTTGGTGGGAATAATGCTGTTTACGATTTTCCTTGCAGGTTATCTTATCATTTATAATATTTTCTATATAAATGTTATCTCTGACATAAGAGAGTATGGACTATTAAAGACTATTGGAACTACAACTAAGCAACTTAAAAAAGTTGTGAAAAAACGTGCAAGAATCGTTTCGGTAATAGGTATTCCTCTTGGAATACTACCTGGAATTTTTGTTGGAATGTGCCTGCTTCCTATGATTTCTAACCAGATGAATTCAGCGAATGTGGGAAAAGGTCAGGTTCATGTCAATATATTGACAATTCTTGTTTCGGCAGCATTTACTTATGCTACTGTAATATTCAGTGCTAACAGACCTTGTAAGAAAGCAGGAAGTGTATCGCCAATCGAGGCTTTAAGAACAAGAGAAAATGAAGATGCGGGAAGAAAGAGTAAGAAGGGACGTGTAGTGGTTCTTTCATTATCTCTTGCACTGGTGATTCTTAATTCAGTATTTTCTATGGCTAAAGGGTTCTCTATGGATAAGTATATTGAACAGATGATTGTTTCTGATTATTCTGTGCAGAATGCAACGCTTGATAATCCGGGAATTGCTTCTACTGATAAGATTTTGGATGGAGTGACAACAGATTTTATTTCGGAATTAAAAGAAAGACCGGAAGTACAGGATGTTGGAAATGTGTATATTTTTGATGACTATCATCTTATGGATGATGAGAGTTGGAAGAAGATACAAGAGAGAATTCTTTCTAATGAGAGGTTTTTGAGTGAGATTAATGAAATGTATACCGGGGTAAATGGAATACCGACGGCTGATGAGTATTTGGATATGAGAAATAGTGAAAAGGAATTGGATGGTGCTACTTATGGAATCAGCAAAATGATATTTGATAAGCTTGAAGTGGTTAAAACAGCGGATGGTAGTGACAAACTTGATTGGGACAAATTTAATTCGGGTAATTATGTACTTACAACATGTTGCAAAGATTATGATGATGATATTTGTATTCCTTACTTTGAACCCGGTGAAGTAATTCAAGTGGGAAGTCGTGATGAGAAGTATGTGACCTACGATACAGCATATGGAATGAGTGGAGAGGAATTTGAAATACCTAATTATGATAACGAACCTACTAAGGAATATGAGGTTTATGCTGTAGTAAAGATACCATATGCAATAAGATTTCAGTCGTTTGGTGAATTTCAATGTGATTATATCTTGCCTGAGGATGAATTCCTGAATTTAAATGGAGATAGAAATCCTATGCGTACTTTGGTTGATGTAAAGGATGATCAGGAGGTAGAGTTTGAAAAATGGATAGATAATTATACCAGTTCTATCAATCCGGATATGAAATACAATTCAAAGAATACGGTACTTGAAGAGTATAAGTCATTTAGTGACATGCTAAAAGTGGTAGGATTTACTCTTTCATTTATACTTGGAATAATTGGACTCCTTAATTTTGCTAATACCATGATATCATCGATAATTGTTCGTGCAAGGGAACTTGCTGTACTTGAGGCTGTTGGAATGACCGGAAAACAGCAGAAGATAAAGCTTATGAAAGAAGGACTGCGTTACTTTGTCTGGACGTCGCTGTTTTCAATAGTAGTATCAATACTTTTAAACATCACAGCGATTAAAGCGTTTATGAATGGAATGGCAATGTTTTCATGGCAGTTTACAATTACGCCGGTGCTTATATGCTTGCCGATAATAGGTGTGCTTGTAGCACTTATACCATTGTTGGTATATGCTCGTATGTGCAGGGTGAGTGTTGTTGACAGACTAAGGGTTGAATAATGTATGTAGAGTAATAAATATATAGTCAGTTATAGAGCTGTTCTTCAATGTTTTATTGCTGGATAGCTCTTTTTATTGTTCACATTACGGTTCACATTACGACTGTTGTTTTATCTATGTTTATGAATATAGATAAAAGATTAACGATAAACGATAATTAATTATTGACAAAGATAAGGTGGTGTGATATTCTCTATACAACGAAGCAGATATAACGCGCGATGTATCAAGCTTTGTTGTAGCATATATCTTGAATAATTTTGATTATCGGAAGGAGAATATATTTTGGATGTCAATGATGAGAATATCAAATTAGAAAAAGTTATTAAGAGCTGTAAGGTTGCAAAGGTTTGTTCTAAGGTTATTTTCATGATTTTTATGGTAGCAACCGTTCTAACATTAATTTCAGGAATTGTGCTGATTGCTGACCGTAAGGACATGGACGATAAGATTAAAACAGGTATATTGAACAAGACTGAAACATGTTCATTTAAGAAAGACTTTTCAATAGGTGGGTTTAAGATTGGTTCTATTGATGATGGAGATGTTGAGTTATCAGATAATCTCGAACTTGAATCATCAGTTCCGTCATTGCAGAAGTTTTTTGATGATAACAAAGATTCTTATTCACTTGTTATAGGAATATATCTATTGGGTGCATCACTAATTTGTTTAATTTTGACATTTGCGGTATGGCTCATTTCAACAGTTTTTGATATAATATTAAAAGAGGGTAATCCTTTTGCTGATAATGTTCCGAAGAGAATACTTACATCTATGATCATATTAACGGTTATAATTGCGATGACATCCGGAATTGGATTTGCGGTATTATTGGGGATTACCACATGGGCTGTATATACAATCATGGATTACGGAAAGCTGCTTCGAATCCAGTCGGATGAGACATTATAAGGAGGTCTGTTATGGGGAAGATTGTTTTGAGATTAGACCGCGTAATGGCTGACAGAAAGATGTCTTTAGCAGAGCTTTCTGAGATGGTTGGAGTTTCAAATGTTAACCTGTCTAAGATGAAGAATGGAAGAATAAGTGCAATACGTTTTTCGACTTTGGAGTCAATATGTGAGGTGTTGCATTGTCAGCCCGGAGATATATTGGAGTATGATGATAAGCAATGAGAAGGAAATGAAATCGTTCTGAAAGGAATTGCCCATGAAGAAAGAACAATCAGTTGAAGAGCTTGTTGTTAAAGAGGAAGAGAAGATTGCAAGAAATGATCAGGGAACTAAGGCTTTTATGAAGGAGAGTTTGAAATTTCCTGTAATATTACTTGGGGCTTTGGTATATTCTATCGGACTTAATTGTTTCCTGCGTCCGCTGCACTTATATTCCGGTGGTTTTATGGGATTTGCACAGCTGTTGCAGGAATTGTTGGCAAGAGCCGGAATTACTTTCGGAGGATTTAATGTATCCGGTATATTTTACTATCTTATGAATGTTCCGGGACTTATTATCGCTGCGAAGAAGATGCGAAAACGCTTCATTATTAAGACTGTTTTTGCAGTGACAGCGATAACAATTTTACTTTCGGTTATCCCGATTCCTACAAGCTTGATATTAGAGGACAGACTTTCAAATACAATAGTGGCAGGCCTTATCTGTGGTGCAGGTATTGGTATTATCTTGTGGATGGGTGCCTGTGATGGTGGAATGAATATAATAGGAATGCTGATTGTAATGATTAAGGGTAAAGGAAGTGTTGGTCAAATTGGTCTTGCTGCAAATGTAGTACTTTATGCAGTCATGATGTTTATGTTTGATACACCAACGGTCATTTACTCCTTGATCTATTCAGTGTTTTGCTCAATTGCTGCCGATAAGATTCATACTCAGAATATAAGTAGTCAGGTTACTGTGATAACCAAGTTAGAGGATACCAAACCGATGGAAATAGAGGTTATGGGAAGACTTAGCAGAGGCATGACTGAGATAAATGCTAACGGAATATTTACCGGACAGCCGGTGAAGATGTTTATTATATATGTCAGCAAATTTGAGGTGAGTCGATTAAGGGCAATTATTAAAAGTTATGATCCAACGGCATTTATTGTCGAAATGGAAGGCGTTCGCATAGATGGTAATTTCGCAAAGAAGTTGACATAATATAAATCTACTTTCCGTAGGTTGTTAGATGATTGTAACTGTTATATCATCTGTTTATGGAAATGATCATAATAGGAGGGCTTTAAGATGAACAGGTATATTACAGGAACAACAATACGGAGTTTGAGGGAACAGAAAAATATGACCCAGCTTCAGCTGGCTGAGATTTTAGGTGTCAGTGACAAGACTGTTTCTAAATGGGAAACAGCAAAGGGTTATCCTGATATAACGCTTTTGGAGAGCATAGCAGATGCGTTTGATATATCCGTGCCGGAGTTAATATCGGGTAATCAGATAAAAAATTCTAATGTATCAGCTAACATGATGCGTTCGAAATTTTATGTGTGTCCGGTTTGTGGAAATGTCATTCATGGTATGGGTGAATCGGTTATTCACTGTCATGGCATTTTCTTATTACCGTCAGAACCGGAGCCAAGTGATGAGAAACATATGATTTTCATTGAAAAAGTTGAGGATGAGTATTATGTAAGGGTTGATCACGATATGACCAAAACACATTATATATCTTTTATTGCCGCGGCGTCTTCGAATCGTATGCAGATGGTGAAGCTGTATCCTGAGGGAAATGCAGAGGCGAGATTTAAGATAAATGGTGTTAGAAAACTTTATTTTTATTGTAACCGTGACGGACTGTTCTGTCAGGATATTGTAAAGGGGGTTGATGATAAGGAGAGCGGGTATGATGATTCGCAGGAACGAAGAGAGTTGGAAAAGGCTGCGGATATGTTGTTTGGGAAAAAACATTAGATAATTACTTAACTATTTTATCTTTTTTTGCTCTGTACATATTATTACATAGCAAATATGAGTTTCGTAATTGCCTGATAAAAAATGATTAATAAGGAGAATGCCATATGAAAATCATAAGAAGAATGGAGATTGTAGCATAACCGGGAGGTTTTGCAGACAATCAGTGAAAACCTCTCACAGACGTATAAAGAAAGACGATTAAAATTATAAGTTTTAGGAGGCACTGCTCGTATGATTGACGAGCAAATAGCGCAGACTTAAAGCAGAATTGAGAGGTAAATATGAATAAAAATAATATTACAATTTGTTTAGAAAAGAAAGAAGATTACAGAGAAGTAGAAAACCTTATAAGAGAATCGTTCTGGAATGTTTATCGTCCCGGATGCAGCGAGCATTATGTGATTAATGTATTAAGAGAGGATCCGGCTTTTGTCGGTGAACTTGATTTTGTTATGTATCTTAACAAGAATCAGAACGACGTGGAATTTAACACATCTGACTGCAAGGATAGTGAACTGATTGGGCAGAATATGTTCATGAGGACTGTTATCGAGGCTGATGACGGAAGGACAATACCGGTACTTACTATGGGACCTATTTGTATTACTCCTTCACTCAAACGTAGGGGATATGGTAAGAGTGGATTTGATTATTCCTCAAATTTTGGTATCAGATATCATGATCTGCCTGAAGATGCAGATGCTTCGTTTTTTCTGTGCAAGGAATTGATACCGGGATATCTTGATGAAATTACAGGAGTATATCAGACACCAAAAGGATATTACGTTGAAGATTCTGACGTTGAGGAATTCGACAAGGAGTTTCCTTATAAGGAGAAGCTTAAGCTTCCTGGACAAATATTTTAAACAGATAGCATAAGGGGTTTAAGCAGGAGATGAAAGTCTCCTGCTTAATCTTATTGTATCAGCAAAAAAATAAACCACCTGCTATGCAGGTGTGTTCCCAAATAGCTTTAGCTTCAAGCAAAAACCTCCTGTGTTATAATTAGTGCTGGTTC
>CADBCZ010000011.1 GCA_902793335.1 uncultured Lachnospiraceae bacterium | reverse complement strand
CAGGTGCTAAATCAAAAGTCCACAGTATCTGAATGTATTGAACCACGATATAAAAAGAAAGGGAAATGGATGTTTTTGCTTCTAAAAACATCATACAAGTGTGTAATAATGAATAGATATAAATTTAGAAAAAGCATAAGAACACAGCTTTTGAACAGTTTTTTCTTTTTGGTTTTATTAATGGTATTGATTGGTTTTACAAGCGTTTATCATATAAGACAGGTATATAAGAATGGTAATAGCATTTATGTAAATAATTTAAAAACACTTGATTATTTAGAGACACTTAACATTAACATATTAAAAATGGAAAGATGTACTGTTGACATTATAGAACGATTTGATGATGTATCCAAGGATGATAATAAGAAGCAGATTGAGAATTTGATGAGTATGAATAGTCAGTTGATGTATGAATATGAAAAGCTTGAATATAGCATAGATGAAAAAGAATTATATGACAAATGTAAAGTTAATATCGTATCATTAAATAAGTGTGTTAATGAAATTGTGGGTTATGTTAATGAAAACCAGGTGGGACAGGCAAGAAAATTATACATTAGTGAACTTGTACCGGTTGAGAATGAGGTGTATAGTATATTAGAAGAGGTTGAGGACATAGCAACAAGTAATGCTGAACAAAGTAATAATGAAAATTACACCAGCTATCAAAGAGTGATTCTTGCGATTTTGATTACTATGCTTTTGACTACTGTTCTTGCTGCCATGATATCATTAAGGGTAAGTAATAATTTTACTGATAAATTAGGAGTTATTCAGAAATGGGCGAAACGTATTTCAGAGTATAATGTATCGGAAGACATAGGAGAGCTTGGTGATGATGAATTTGGAACTACGGCAGAGGCACTTAATGATTCACAATTTATGATAAGGGATCTTGTTGAGAAGATAATGGCAGAGTCCACTATGATATCTGATACAGGTAAAGAGGTTTCAGATGCAATAAGAAAATCAAAGAAGAGAATAGAAGAGATGAATCTAGAGGTGTCTAATCTGAGTATTACCGAAAATGAGTATGTAGATGAGGTTGTAGACATTATTCTTGATGACGAAACATCCCCTGAATTTGTTGAGAAGATGAAGAAATTCTTGGATCTGATAGAAAAAAACAGTCAGGAACACAAGGAGTTTTGCAAGGAACTTACACGTATGGCTACCTATATGGAACAGATAGCCATTACCTCGGATCATCAGAATGAGATGGCCAATACCCATAAAGAACAGGTTGGTAAGTTCAAAATCACTTCTGATAAAATGGGTGATTGATAACGTGGTTTAACTTGCGACAAGAGGATAAGGTCAGAAAAATATAACTTACAAATAATCCGAAGATATAACCGTGCATACCATATCGTGGGACTAATAACAATATTGAGCTGAGTCTTATTCCGGTTGCTAATACTGTCAGCATCAGATTATGAGTAGCCAGATCTAAACCATTCAAAATACTTGCAAGCGTAGTGGCAAGATATATTAAGGGACATAGAAAAGAAAGTCGGTATAGAAATATGCCGGCTTCTTTGTTGTGAAAGACAAGGTTTCCTATAATATTTCCAGATAGGAAAAATACGGTTGCGGACGATATACCGATAAGCAGGCAGAAACATAAACTTTTGTTAATGATTCTATTGAGATATTTTGTTTTTAATTCTGAATGAGCACCTGAAACCGCAGGTAAAAGCATCGTAGAAAGAGAATTGGTAATTGTTGCCGGAAACATAATAAATGGAAAAGCCATTCCTGAAAATATTCCATAGGTTGAAAGACTTAAGGCCCAATCGTGATAATAATTTAACAGGAAAGTGGGAATAAGTATTGCTTCTGTACTCTGCAAAAGAGTAAGTATAAATCGATTAGCAGTAAGAGGTATGGAATTTCTAAGAAATATTGAAATTATCTTCTGAGTGTAAATTGGTTGTTTGTTTAGATTTGAAGGACAGCAACATTTAGTATGGGCTTTGGAGCTTTTATGAAAATAATTGAGCAGAGTAAAAAGTGAGTAAAGGAAGGAAGCTATTTCTCCGATTACTATTCCAATCACTGCGAAGGATGCGGTAAATACAGTTTTTTTTGTCAGATAAGTTGCGATAATGTATAGTCCAAATACTTTTACTATTTGTTCTATAAAGTCAGATATTCCATGTATATCTGAACGCTTCATTCCCAAAAAATATCCATGTATGGCTCCTTTAGCGGACATAAAAGGAATACCTATTGACAAGATTTTTAAACAGTCACCGCAGGACGAGGTGTTTAAAAGCTTTGATGAAAGAAAGTTAGCATTTGTGCAAAAGAAAACGCTTGTCATTGTGCTTAAAGTCAGGTTGATGATCAGACAGGTTGACAGGAATGATCTTGCACTTTTTTCGTCATTTCTTCCCATAAACTCTGATACAAGCTTGGTGAGGGCAAGTTCATTTCCCATTGTTGTGATTGAAAATGCCACAATATAAAGTGGAAAAATCAGTTGATATATTCCAAGCTCTTTAGCACCGATTAAGTTGTTTAAGAATATTCTATTATAAAAACCGATAAATCTTGTGAGGATTCCGGTTAATGTTAAGATGAGAGTCCCCTTAATTACAGGATTACTGGATATTCTGTTTTGAGTTGTTGTAATAAGTGTCTTTCCACGCATTTAATGAAACCTGAATGTTTCTCAATAATACTATATGTTCTGTTATGTGATTTTATGAATTGATATTTGTCTTTTGTATAGGAAGTCAAGGATTCTTGATAATAAATTTATAATGAGGTGCTAAATATTGAATAAAGCAGTAATTTATCTTGATAACGCTGCAACAACCGGTATTTTACCTGAGGTGGTTGATGCAATGATACCTTATTTGAAAAATAAATATGCTAATCCGTCGAGTGTGTATGGTATAGCCCGCGAAAACCGGGCTGTTATAAATAACTGTCGTAAAAAACTGGCAAAAAGTATCGGAGCAAATGAGAATGAAATATATTTTACTTCAGGTGGAAGTGAGTCGGACAACTGGGCAATTAAGGGTGTGGCAGAAATGTATGGACGGCGAAGCGGACATATAATAACGTCAAAGATTGAACATCCGGCAGTTCTAAAAACCTGTCGTTTTCTTGAAGATAAAGGAATTGATGTGACATATTTAAGTGTGGATGAAAATGGGCTTATCAAATTAAGAGAGCTTGAAAAAGCTATTCGTCCGGATACATTTCTTATCTCTGTTATGTATGCAAATAATGAGATAGGAACTATTGAACCAATAAGAGAGATAGGTGGAATTGCACATAGTAATAATATATTGTTTCATACAGATGCAGTTCAGGCATACGGTCATGTTCCTATTGATGTAAGTGATTGTAATATTGATCTGCTTTCTGCAAGTGGTCATAAGATTAATGGTCCTAAAGGAATTGGCTTTTTGTACGTAAGAGAAGGAGTTAATATTGGACGATTGATTCATGGAGGCGGGCAGGAGAGAGGAATCAGAGCAGGAACAGAAAATGTTCCGGCAATTGCAGGACTATCCAAGGCGTGTGAGATTTCAGTGAAAACAATGAAAACCAGAGCGACTAAAGAGATTTTTTTGAGAGATCATTTAATAGACAGAATACTTTATGAGGTGCCATATACCAGACTTAACGGGCATAGGATAAACCGACTTCCGAATAATGTAAATATAAGTTTTCAGTTCCTTCAGGGTGAATCTTTGCTTGTGTTGCTTGATATGTATGGTATATGTGCCTCTGCCGGGTCAGCCTGTTCTGCAGGTTTACAAAAGCCTTCTCATGTGCTTATGGCGTTAGGGCTTCCGGTGGAGATAGCCAATGGCTCAATAAGGATGACACTGGGTTTAGACAATACCATGGAGGAAATAGATTATGTAGCTGATAAGATTAAGTTGTTTGCCCAAAATCTTCGTGAATTATCTCCGCAGTATGAGGATTACAGGAATAAAAGAGTATAGTAAAATTATGGATGGATTATTTACTTTATCTACAAGCCGGGATGTGTTAATATATATCGGGAAACAATACAGAACATAACATTGCAAATACGGGTTTTGCAATTACATAAGTGCATAAAGGCAAAACAAATAATAAAAGTTTCGCTAACGACTAAGGTGCATAATAACATATAAGGAGTAGATATACATGAAAAAGAAAGTTGCTGTTGGCATGTCCGGAGGTGTTGATTCATCGGTTGCAGCGTACCTTTTGAAAGAACAGGGATACGATGTTGTAGGTGTTACAATGCAGATATGGCAGGATGAAGATGTATGTACCGTTTCTGAGAATGGTGGATGTTGTGGACTGTCTGCGGTTGAGGATGCAAAAAGAGTTGCCGATAAGCTTGAAATTCCCCATTATGTCATGAATTTTAAGAATCAATTCAAAGAAAATGTTATAGATTATTTTATGGAGGAATATATGAGGGCAAGAACACCGAATCCGTGTATTGCCTGCAATCGGTATGTTAAATGGGAAGCCCTTCTTTCAAGGTGTATGGAGATAGGCTGTGATTATATAGCAACAGGACACTATGCTAAGGTGGTTCAACTTGATAATGGAAGATACGCTATTAAGAAATCAAAGACCGATAAGAAAGACCAGACTTATGCGCTTTATAATCTCACACAGGAGCAGCTTGCAAGAACGCTTATGCCTGTTGGAGATTATGAAAAAGATGAGATAAGAAAAATTGCTGAGAGAATAGGGCTTGTTACCGCTAATAAGCCTGACAGTCAGGAAATATGTTTTGTACCTGACAACGACTATGCGGGATATATTGAGAGAAACTCAGGTAAGCATTTTCCGACCGGTAATTTTGTTGATATATCCGGTAATATATTGGGAAGACATAAGGGAATAATACATTATACGATTGGGCAGAGAAAAGGACTTGGACTGTCAATGGGTAAACCTGTTTTTGTTCTTGCGATTCGTCCCGAGACGAATGAAGTGGTTATAGGCAATAATGAGGATACTTTCCATAGAGAGCTGGTTGCATCCAAACTTAATTTTATGTCGGTTGAATCAATTGAAAAATCGATAAATGTCACCGCAAAAATACGTTATTCTCACAAAGGTACTCCTTGTACCGTTATGATGACTGGGGAAGATGAGGTTGTATGCTCATTTAACGAGCCTGTCAGAGCTATTACACCGGGACAGGCTGTTGTATTTTACGATGGTGATGTGGTTGTTGGTGGGGCAACAATAGATAAAGTTGTCAGTTAGTCATTGCTATTGACAAATATTTAGAATGAGATATGATGTAGAGAGTTTCAGTTATGTTGAGAATACATAGATAATAATATTTTATTTTTAGGAGGAATATATCATGACAAAGGTTGACATTATTTCCGGTTTTTTGGGTGCCGGTAAGACTACACTAATTAAGAAATTAATTGCCGAGGGCTTTAACGGAGAAAAGCTTGTTCTCATTGAGAATGAGTTTGGCGAAATTGGTATTGATGGCGGATTCTTAAAGGATGCAGGAGTACAGATTAACGAGATGAACTCGGGTTGTATATGCTGTTCACTTGTAGGTGATTTTGGAAAGGCCCTTGAGCAGGTGCTTCATGACTATACCCCTGACAGAATAATAATAGAGCCGTCCGGAGTTGGTAAGTTGTCGGATGTTATGAAGGCTGTTGCTGATCTTCATGAAGCAGATATAGAGATTAATTCTGCATCAACTGTTGTAGATGCAGGTAAATGTAAAATGTACATGAAGAATTTTGGTGAATTCTTTAACAATCAGGTGGAGAGTGCAGGAACCATAATTCTTAGTCGCAGTCAAAATCTTAATGAGGATAAGTTGAATGCTGTTGTTGCTATGCTTAAGGAACATAATGATAATGCGACAATAATTACCACACCTTGGGAAGATATTGATGGTAAAAAGATAGTTTCGGCTATGGAGGGCGAAAAGTCATTAGTAGAACAGTTGCTGGAAGAGGCAAAGGTATGTCCTACATGTGGACATGTTCACGAGCACGGAGAAGAGCATCATCACGATCATGACCACGACCATGAAGAGCATGAACATCATCACAATCATGATCACGACCATGAGGAACATGAGCATCATCACGATCATGACCACGACCATGAAGAGCATGAACATCATCACAATCATGATCACGACCATGAAGAGCATGAGCATCATCACGATCATGACCACAATCACGAATGCTGTTGTCATGACCATGATCACGACCATGACCATCACCATCATCATGCAGATGATGTATTTACGAGCTGGGGTAAGGAAACAGCTAACAAATATACAAAGGCTGAGATTGAGGATATTCTTAAGAAACTTGCTGACTCTGAAGAAAGCAGGGAATATGGAATTATCCTCCGTGCAAAGGGTATGGTTCCAAGTAATGAAGGTGGTTGGATATACTTTGATCTTACACCGGAGGAGTACGAAGTTCGTGAAGGACAACCTGATGTTACAGGAAAACTTTGTGTAATCGGTAGCGAACTCAAAGAAGATAAGGTTGCTGAGTTGTTCAGAGTATGAGATTTAGCGACTTTAGAAGAATATTTATAATATAAAACATATTTACCATGGTTAATAAGTTAAGGAGTTTTAAGTATGAAAAGGACTAAATTTTTATCATTGCTGTTAGCAACGATGATGATTCTGAACTTCTTTTATTGTACTGTGGAGGCTTCCGAAACAAAAGCTGAGGATTATCCGGAAGATGCTGTTTTACTCTGGGACGGATTGCTTCACAGTAAAAAGATGTTTGTGACGGGAAAATACCTGTTTCGAAGTTGAATGATCCGGTATACTGTTCTATGAATCTGCCCTCAGAATCAAAGTGGGAATTTATGCATAAGTCTTGGCGTGATAACGGACATTTCTACGATGATGCAAAAGGTGAGAATTGTGTGAAAATACTATCGATTGGTGCGTTATATGCAGCCGAGGATGAACAGCTTCCTGAAAAGTTTTCTGTTTATCTCAGTAATATCAAATTGTTTGCTTATTCGAAGACACAAAAGTGTTGGCTTGTTCTTGATAATCAGCAGTATACCAGGGGATTGCGTCTTTATGATAGTATGTGGAGAAACAACCAGGCTATCAACATAGATGATAGAATTACTTACGAGGAAGATTACGTAAAAGTTGATCTCACAGCAGAGGATCTTTCTGAACATGTGCCACATATCCTAAGGTTGTATGGGGACATACCATACCAAATGAGGAATATGATAGTTGCAGGGGTTCTGTGTTGAATCATTTATATGATTTCCTTGGTGGAAAGACAATGAATGAATTTTTCGGAATCTTTGAACCGGACAAAGAATTACAAGCACCGGGAGCAAAAACACCGACACCTGGAACAGAAGAAAAACATTGTTAATATTAAATGGGAAAAGGCTTCTAATGTATCCGGATATGAGATTCAAATTAGTAATGATAAGAAATTTAAAAAAATGTATCTATATATACCGAAAAAGTAAGTAAGAGCAGTAAAAAAATCAAAGTTTCCAGATCAGGGAAGAAGTGTTAGGTTCGTATTCGCGTTTATGTTAAGCACGGAAATAATATAACAAATTCATCCTGGAGCAAAAAGAAACAGATTAAATTATAATTTAATTAGAGAAAACATAAAAAGGAGTATTATATGAGGAATCAGGAAAAAGAGATACCTGTATTTGTGTTTATGGGTTTTCTTGAATCGGGCAAGAGTAAATTTGCCAGTCAGACATTAATAGACAGAGATTTTACTCAAGGAGAACCCACACTTTTGATTGTGACAGAAGAGGGCATAGAGGAATATGATGAGGCAGAACTCAAAAAGAGAAATATAAATGTTGTATATCTCGAAGAAGAAGATATTAATACAGAAAAATTGCTTGATCTTCAGGATGAGTTCAAACCGGATCAGGTAGTAATTGAGTATAACGGAATGTGGCAACTGCAAAAGCTTTTCGAAATTCGAGTACCAAAGGGCTGGACTATTGTTCAGGTTATTACCCTTGTGGATGCGACAACATTTACTGTATACAACAACAATATGAAATCGTTGATGGCAGAACATATCCAGAATGCCGACATGGTAATATTCAATCGCTGTACAGATGATACGGATATCAATACTTTAAGAATGGCAGTAAAGACACTTAATCGTCGTTCACAGATTGTATTTGAAAATGTAAACGGTCAGGCACAGATAGATAACGGTGAAATTGAGATTCCGTATGACTTGAGTGCAGATATTGTTGAAATTGAAGATGACGATTTCGGAATTTTTTACATTGATGCGTCTGACAATGTCAATAATTATATCGATAAAGTTGTTAAGTTCAAAGGACAGGTATATAAGGCACCGCAATATAAGGGCAAGGCTTTTGTTCCGGGTAGATTTGCCATGACATGTTGTGCTGAAGATATAACATTTCTCGGATTTAAATGTGTGACTATGGAGACACCTAACCTTAAAGATAAAGAGTGGGTAACGGTTACTGCTAAGGTGAAATGTGAGTATTATCCTGAATTTGAAGGTGACGGACCTGTATTATATGCTCAGAAAATAGAGAAGGCTACAAAGCCTGAGGAAGAGATTGTATACTTCTGATATCATTATCCTGACATACTGTTAATACGTGGTTTGTCAGGATTTTTAATTTATAAGTAGATTTTAAATAACAAATGAGATATAATAGTACTCAATGCGAATTAATTTAAGGAGGTTTTTATGGACTGGAATGAGTTATTTGACAAGGTTAAAGTAACATCAAGCAACGCATATGATAAGGCTAAGGATACTACCAAGCGCCTTGCTACAATTGCCGATCTGAAAAGTAAGGTAAGGGGTTACAACAACGATAAGAATAAGCTTTTTACCCAGATGGGAATGGATATATATATCGCAAAAAAACAAGGAAAAGATATTAGTGGACAGACTGCTGAGTTTGTTAAGAAAATTGATACATTAAATGTTCGCATTAAAAAATTAGAGGAGAAATTGAAACTTGTTGAATCTTCGGAATCACCTGTTGAAGCTGAGGAAGATGATATATTTGAGGAAGTAGATTTCAGCGAAGAAAATGCTTCTGACTGTAATGTTATTAAAGCTATCGAAAAAGATGACATAACAGCTGATAATGATAAAGAAGCAGATGCTTAATTTGTGATCACAATATTAGAAAAGAGGTTAATATGGCTACAGGAATTATTGGAACAGGAAGTTTTCTTCCACCGACAGTTATTGATAATAACGAATTGGCTAAGCTGGTTAAGACTGACGATGAGTGGATTCGTGAGCATACCGGTATTGTTAGTCGTCATATAGCGACTGATGAGGTTACTTCGTTTATGGGAGCAGAGGCTGCTCTTAAAGCAATAGAAAATGCAAAGATTGATCCAAAGGAGATTGATTTGATCGTATTTGCCACAGTTTCTCCGGAAAGGGCTACGCCATCAATGTCATGTATAGTACAGGATAAGGTTGGTGCTGTAAATGCAACATGTTTTGATGTAAATGCGGCCTGTTCAGGATTCGTTTATGCATTGCAGACAGTAGACGCATATATAAGATCCGGTTTTGCAAAAACAGCCCTTGTTATTGGTGCGGAGACTCTTTCGAAGATGGTTGATTGGAAGGATAGATCGACATGTATTCTGTTCGCTGATGGCGCAGGTGCAGCTGTTGTTAAAGATGTGGAACATGGGATTATCTCCAGTGTGACAAGAAGTGACGGTTCAATGGGAATGTCTTTAAAATGTAAAGACAGATCTACAAGGAATTTCCTCAATAAGAAGAAAGAAGACAAGCATTACATTCAAATGATTGGTCCTGATATTTTTAAATTTGCAGTAAGAAAGGTTCCTGCCTGCATAGATGTACTTTTACAGAGAGCAGGAATTGAAAAGGAAGATGTAGATCATTTTGTTCTTCATCAGGCTAATTCAAGAATAGTTGCTTCTGTATCAAAGAAAATGCAGATTCCTATTGAAAAATTCCCAATGAATATTGACCATGTAGGTAACACTTCGGGTGCATCTATTCCTATTCTGCTTGATGAAATGAATAGAGAGGGTAAGTTTAAAAAAGGACAAAAGATAGTACTTTGTGGTTTTGGTGGAGGACTTACCTGGGGTGCACAGCTTATTGAGTGGCAGATGGAAACACCTGTAACTGATAATGACGACAAAGAAGATTTGACTAAAGAGAAAGCGGACAAGGAAGATATGAAAGAAGAACGAAAAATAGCATTTATGTTTCCGGGCCAGGGAGCACAGTATGTCGGAATGGGTAAGGAATTCTACGACAACAACGAGAAGGCAAAGAAAATATATGACAAAGCATCGGAGGCGACAGGACTTGATATTGCTAAGCTTTGTTTTGAAGAAAATGATGACATTAATATTACTGAATATACGCAGATAGCTATGCTGACAACAGAGGTTGCAATGTTGCAATCGATACTTGATAAGGGAATTAAACCGGCAGTGACAGGAGGTCTCTCGCTCGGTGAATATTCTGCGCTTGTGGCATCAGGAGTTATAGATTTTGAAGACTGTGCCAAGGTTGTAAGAAAACGTGGTATATATATGCAGGATGAGGTACCTGTAGGAAAGGGCGGAATGGCTGCAATCATAGCGTTGGATGCAGATAAGATTGAAAAGGTATGTGATGAAATTGATGGAATAGTTGGAATTGCCAATTATAACTGTCCGGGACAGATTGCTATATCAGGACAAAAAGAGGCGGTTGATAAAGCATGCGATATGTTAAAAGAGGCAGGTGCGAAGCGCTGCATACCTTTAAATGTAAGTGGTCCGTTCCATTCACCAATGTTAATGGGAGCGGGAGATAAGCTTGCCAATGAGTTAGAGTCTGTACAGATACATGATATAGTTGTTCCTTATGTTACCAATGTGACTGGCGATTTTGTTAAGGATAAGAGTGATGTCAAGAAGCTTCTTGCCGATCAGGTTTCTAATTCAGTAAAATGGATTCAGTGTGTTGAGGCGATGCTTAATGAAGGTGTTGATACATTTGTTGAGATTGGTCCCGGTAAGACTCTTTCTTCATTTGTTAAGAAGATTGCAAAAGAGCAGGAGAAGGAAGTAACTATTATCAATATTGATAAGTATGAGGATCTTGAGAAGCTTGAGGAGATAATTAGGTAATTTAGAAACTATGTTGTGTGTTTTGCTTTTGTGTATGTTATACAGACCCAAAAAAGACACGTTTTCACTCCGTTGCTCGCGTAACGGTACTAATGCACCAAAATACGGTGCATAAAGTACCGACGGTCGCAAAGGGTCTGTTTTTGGATTCTGTATAACATACACAACGCAATATACATTTTCATAGTTTCACAATTACATATTGAAAATAATTGAAGAAAAGGAGATAACATGTTAGAAGGAAAAATAGCACTTGTTACAGGGGCGAGCCGCGGAATTGGAAGAGCTACGGCAATTACGCTCGCAGGATATGGAGCAACAGTAATAGTTAATTATAACGGTAACAAGGCGAAGGCAGAAGAGGTTGTTGCAGAGATAGAGAACAATGGAGGGAAAGCTGCCACTTTTCAGTGTGATGTTGCGGATTATTCTGCAGTGGAGACAATGATGAAGGATATAGTCAAGGAATATGGCAAAATTCACATTCTTGTTAACAATGCTGGAATTACAAGAGACGGACTTCTTATGAAGATGTCTGAAGAAGATTATGATGCAGTTCTTGATACTAACCTTAAGGGAACATTTAACTGTATTAAACATATTTCAAGACAGATGTTAAAACAGAAAGAAGGACATATTATTAATATGTCGAGTGTTGTTGGAGTTTATGGCAATGGTGGACAGGTTAATTATTCGGCATCTAAGGCCGGAGTCATCGGTATTACCAAATCTGTAGCAAAGGAATTAGGTTCCAGGGGAATTACGGTAAATGCTGTTGCTCCCGGATTCATTGTTACAGAGATGACAGATGCGATTCCTGAGGATGCAAAGAAAGAGATTGCAGAAAGAATTGGAATGAAACGTTTGGGCGATGTTAAGGATGTTGCAGAGACGGTGGCATTTCTTGCTTCAGATAAGGCATCATATATTACCGGACAGGTGATATGCGTCGATGGTGGTATGAGTGTATAAGTAGTTAATATTTTGCGATGAGAGGATATATATTCGATAAATAAAAGACATAAAATAAAGAAAGAGAGATTGATAACATGAGACGAGTAGTTGTAACAGGTATGGGAGCTATCACTCCGATTGGACTTAATGTTGAGGAATTTTGGAAGAGTGTTAAAGAGAGTAAAGTTGGTATAGGACCGATAACTCAGTTTGATGCTTCTGAATACAAAGCTAAGATTGCTGCAGAAGTTAAGGATTTCAATCCAAAGGATTATATGGATCCAAAGGCTGCTAAGAGAATGGAGAGATTTTCACAGTTTGCTGTTGCAGCTGCAAAAGAGGCTATTGAGCAGGCAGGAATCGATATGGAAAAAGAAGATCCGTATATGGTTGGAACTGCTGTTGGTTCCGGTACAGGAAGTCTTCAGGTTGTCGAGAGAAATAAAGAGCGAATTCTTACAAAAGGACCTTCACGTCTTGAGCCACTTATGGTACCTATGATGATTCCTAATATGGCATCTGGTAATGTATCTATTCTTTTTGGTCTTAAGGGAAAATCAATTAACGTTGTAACAGCCTGTGCAACGGGAACTCATAATATTGGTGAAGCATTCAGAACAATTCAGTATGGTGATGCTGATGTAATGGTGGCAGGTGGAGCTGAATCGGCTGTATGTCCTACAGGTGTAGGTGGTTTTGCGGCGCTTACCGCTCTTAATACAACTGAGGATTGTTCACGTGCTTCAATTCCGTTTGATAAGGATAGAGCAGGATTTGTTCTTGGAGAGGGAGCAGGTGTTGTTGTTCTTGAAGAATTAGAACATGCAAAGAAGCGTGGAGCTAAGATATTGGCTGAACTTGTTGGATATGGATCAACATCAGATGCTTATCATATAACTTCGCCGGCAGAAGATGGTATGGGGGCTGCAATGGCAATGAAGAATGCCATGAAGGATGCAGGTGTTACACCTTCACAGGTGTCATACATAAATGCTCACGGAACTTCAACACATCACAACGATCTCTTTGAAACAAGAGCTATCAAGGTGGCTATGGGTGATGTGGCAGAAAAGATTCCGGTAAGTTCAACAAAATCAATGGTTGGTCATCTGTTAGGCGCAGCCGGAGGAATTGAACTTATTACATGTATTAAGTCTATTGAAGATGGATATATTCATGAAAATGTTGGACTTAAGAATGTGGATGACGATCCGGAATTTACATTAAACTATGTTAAAGATCATGGTATTAATACAGATGTTGATGTATGTCTTTCTAATTCTCTTGGTTTCGGAGGTCATAACGCAACACTTGCTGTGAGAAAGTATGTAGAGTGATTCATATTACCTATCTGTTGAATATGCTAAATAATGTTTATACATTTCTTGAATAATACAAAAGATCGCTATGTTTATATGATGTAGTGGTCTTTTTTTATTAGACAATAATTCTTTTAAAACACTATGAAATGTGGTATTATAGTAAAGGTATAGGGCGAAACATAAAGCTGTGTATATTGCCATGTAGATTTAGTATATTTTTATGACTGTATTCGGAGTGTTAGCCAATCAAGAATATACTAATTATACAAAGGAATTGAAACATTGTAATGTTTTGCAATTATATAATATAATAATAGCTTTGAAAGGATGACAAAAATGGAATTAGATATTAAAAGGATTATGGATATAATACCTCACAGACAACCTTTTCTTTTGATTGACAGGGTTACAGAGATGGAACCGGGTATCAGGGTTAAAGGGTATAAGAATCTTTCATATAACGAACCGTTTTTTGCAGGACATTTTCCGAGTGAGCCTGTTATGCCTGGAGTTTTACAGATAGAAGCCCTTGCACAGCTTGGTGCTGTATGCGTATTGTCACTTCCTGAAAATAAGGGAAAAACTGCATATTTTGCCGGGATTAAAGATGCAAAGTTTAAGACCAAGGTTGTTCCGGGAGACAGATTAGATCTTGAGTGTGAGATAATAAAGGTTAAAGGACCGCTTGGTATAGGCTCTGTTAAAGCATCTGTCAATGGCAAGCTTGCATGCAAGGCAGAGATATCATTTATGATCGGGTGATAGAAGCTTTATATTTGTGTCATAATATTTGGAATGGAGACTAGAAAAGATGATCAGATTTCTTGCTAGACACAGACATTTAATTACCGGAATAGTTGTTGTAGGACTTATTATTCTGTTTGTGTATATGGCTATTAAAACAAAGGATTTAAAGATAGGAACCTATAATAATAAAACTTATTCCGGAATTGCCTTTGGCACAGCTATAAAGAAGACGATATTTGCCGAAGAAGATGAAGTGTGTGATAAAGTTGATTACGATATAGACAAGATACTTAAGTCTGTTGATGAGAAGCTTTCCTACAGAGAGCATGGCTCGGAGATAGATATTCTTAATAACAGTTATGCTGCAGGAGGAATATACACGCTGTCTCCGGATATATTGATGTATCTTCAGAAAGAAATGGATATTTATAAAGAGACCAAGGGAGCATTTTCGCCGTGTATTTTGCCGCTTTCTAAGCTTTGGGGAATTGAAGACGGAGAGGCGAGAGTTCCCAAGGAGAGTGAAATTGAAGCAGTTTTAGAACATACAAATGCTGACAACATTGTTGTTACTGATGAGGGGATGACATTTAATGATGTCAACATGGCAATTGATTTCGGAGCGGTTGGAAAGGGGATTGCCGCTGATGAAGTCTTAAGTGAGTTGTCAAAGAGTAGTGTTAAGGGTGCGGTGATATCAGTAGGTGGTACAATTGCCACCTATGGTGTAAAAGGTTCTGATACTATGTGGCACATCGGTATTCAAGATCCGAGAGCAGAGGATGGAAATGTTTTTGCTGTTTTGGATGTAAATGGCGGGACTGTTATATCCACTTCAGGTGATTATGAAAAATATTTTGAGGTTGATGGTAAGCGTTATCATCATATATTTGATCCGGGGACAGGTTATCCGGCTGATAACGGGGTTATTTCTGTGACTATTGCAACCAATAACGGTTTTTTGTCAGATGCCTTGTCTACAGCCTGTTTTGTGATGGGTGTTGATAAGGGACTGGAATATGCAGAGATTAAAGGTGTTGATGCGATAATTGTTACTTCGGATAAGAATGTATATATAACAAAAGATTTACGTAAGAGATTGCATATTAAGAATACCGAATACAAGTTGGTAAAATAATGAATTAAATAAAATTATACAATAAGGAGAGAGAAGGAATGGCACTATTAACATTTTTGGGCGGTATTCATCCTTATGACGGCAAAGATTTATCCAAAGATAAACAGATTGTCGACTACCTGCCAAAGGGAGAGTGTGTTTATCCGCTATCCCAACATATTGGTGCACCTGCCGTACCGATTGTTAAAAAGGGGGATGAGGTTTTAGTTGGACAGAAGATTGCTGAGGCTGGTGGTTTTGTTTCTGCAAATATTCATTCAGGCGTTTCGGGTATCGTGAAAGCAATAGAACCTCGGATGACTGTTTCGGGAACTAAGGTTAATTCGATTATTATCGATAATGACGGTAAGTTTACGGAGGTGGATTTTTCTAAAAATATCAAGCCTTTGGAAACTATGTATCGTGAGGATGTCAAGGAAGTTATTAAGGAGGCGGGAATTGTCGGAATGGGAGGAGCCGGATTTCCTACCCATGTAAAGTTGTCTCCTAAGAATGAAAATGATATCGATACAATAATCGTCAACGGTGCTGAATGTGAACCGTATCTGACATCTGATTACAGAAGACTTATAGAAACACCTAACAAAGTGATTGCAGGTCTTCAGATAGTAGTTAATCTGTTTGATAATGCCAGAGGAATTATTGCCATTGAGGACAATAAACCCGATGCCATAAAACTGCTTAGGGAACTTACTGCGGATATTGATAATATTACGGTAAATGCTGTAAAGACGAAATATCCACAGGGAGCGGAGAGGCAGCTTATTTATGCTAATACCGGTAGGGAGATTAATTCGTCAATGTTGCCGGCAGATGCTGGTTGTATAGTTCAAAATGTTGATACTATAGTTGCTATTTATAATGCTTTGATAGAGGGACGCCCTTTATATGAGAGAATAGTAACGGTAACCGGAGACGCAGTGACCGATACCGCAAATTTCAGGGTTAGAATCGGAACTAATATCAGAGAGCTTATTGATGAGGTTGGTGGATTTAATATAGCGGATCCCGGAAAGATAATTTCAGGTGGACCTATGATGGGAAAGGCTTTATTTACACTTGATGCGCCAATCGTCAAGGGTTCGTCTTCTTTGTTGTGCTTCAGAGAAGATGTGGTATCAGATATTGAACCGTCCAACTGTATAAGATGCGGAAGATGTGTTGAAGTATGTCCGGGAAGGGTTATGCCTAATCATTTAGCGGATCTTGCAGAACACGGAGATATTGATAATTTCCTGAAATATGAAGGCATGGAATGTTGTGAGTGCGGATGCTGTTCATATGTATGTCCCGCAAAAAGACACCTTACACAGATTATTTCAAGTACCAGAAAACAGGTACTTGCCAACAGAAAGAAATAGGGGGTGGGAGTTAAATGGATGAACAGGTAATGAAGATATCTTCTTCTCCTCATATAAGGGATAAGGAGACTACAACTAATATAATGGGTAAAGTAATAGTTGCGCTTTGCCCGGCAGCAATTTTTGGAATTTATAATTTTGGCTTGAGAGCTTTGCTTATTTATCTGATAACTATCATCAGTTGTGTGGCTTTTGAGGCGTTATTTCAGAAGATAATAGGTAAAAGAATTACAGTTAAGGATTTATCGGCTGCTCTTACAGGATTATTGCTTGCGATGAATCTTCCGCCGGATGTTCCTTTTTGGATTCCTGTTATAGGAAGCTTTTTTGCGATAATTGTTGTTAAGCAGTTGTTTGGTGGATTAGGACAGAATTTTATGAATCCTGCACTTGGTGCAAGATGTTTTCTCCTGATATCATTTACAGGTATAATGACTAATTTCACCTACGATGCAGTGACTACTGCAACACCGCTTGCAAATCTAAAGGCAGGAAATTCTGTTGATGTGCTCTCTATGTTTTTGGGAACAATTCCGGGAACCATAGGTGAGACAAGTGCATTTGCTTTAATAATAGGCGGGTTGTTTTTAATTGTTTTAGGTATTGTGAATTATCGTATTCCGGTATATTATATCGGTTCATTTTCAATATTTATAATTATTTATGCGATTGCCGGTGGAAGAGGACTTGATATTTCTTATCTGCTTGCTCATATATCAGGTGGTGGTCTGATGCTTGGTGCTTTCTTTATGGCTACTGACTATGTGACATCACCGATTACTAATACAGGTAAGATAATATTTGGTGTATTTTTGGGATTTCTTACTTTCCTATTCAGAGTTTTTGGAGGTTCGGCTGAGGGAGTGTCATATGCGATAATTATCGGCAATCTTTTAGTGCCTCTTATTGAAAGAGTTACTGTTCCAAAATCATTTGGAAAGGGGGCGGTTAAGCGTGAGTCGTGAAAGCATGAAAAATACATTTATTTTGATGTTGATAACCTTAGTCGCCGGGTTGTTGCTTGGATTGGTCTATGAGATTACCAAAGAGCCAATTGAAAAGGAAAAGCTAAAAGCGAAGGAAGAGGCATATAAAGCAGTTTTCTCTGAGGCTGATTCGTTTGAAAAAATGGCTGACGTTCCGGATACAACCGGAGATAAAATTAAAGGTATGGGATATGATGCCGATATTGATGAGGTTATGGATGTCAAGGATCAGACAGGTAATCATATCGGTTATGTATTGACGGTTACAGATCACGAGGGCTATGGCGGCGATATTCAGTTTGCTATGGGTGTTCGAGAAGACGGCACGCTTAACGGTATATCATTTCTCTCAATTGGAGAGACTGCTGGACTTGGTATGAAAGCTACTGAAGATTCGTTCAAATCGCAATTTGCAGGGAAAAATGTATCATGTTTTTCTTATACCAAGAGTGGTGCGTCTGCACAAGATGAGATTGATGCATTATCGGGAGCGACTATAACTACTAATGCAGTGACCAATGGTGTCAATGCGGGACTCTATTATGTTGATTCGTTGAAGTAGGAGGTGGAGATATGAATAAAGCAGCAGAAAGATTAAAATGCGGTATTATTACAGAAAATCCAACCTTTGTACAGATGCTTGGAATGTGTCCTACTATGGCTGTTACTACATCGGCAATCAATGGTATTGGAATGGGACTTACAACTACGGTTATTCTAATTCTTTCCAATATGATGATTTCAGCTCTCAGGAAGATTATACCCGATAAGGTGAGAATACCGGCTTATATTGTAATAGTTGCTTCTTTTGTTACGATAGTTCAGTTCCTCTTAGAGGGCTTTGTTCCATCGTTATACGACAGTCTTGGTATATATATTCCACTGATTGTTGTTAACTGTATAATTCTTGGACGAGCTGAAAGTTATGCGTCAAAAAATAATATATGGCTTTCAATGTTTGATGGAATTGGTATGGGGCTAGGATTTACTGTGGGACTTACTTCTATCGGAATCTTTAGAGAATTGTTTGGAAATGGCTCCGTGTTTGGCAAACATATAATGCCTGATAGTTATCAGCCGGTATCTATTCTTATTCTTGCACCTGGTGCATTCTTTGTGTTGTCTTGTCTAATAGCAGTTCAGAACAAGGTGCGTCTTACAAAACTTAAGAAAGCCGGAGAAGCTATATCTGTCTGTGAAAGAGAAGATGGATGCGCAACTTGTTCTAATACACTATGTATGGGTAAGTCATACACGGTAGAAAGTGTTATGGGAATTAAGGAAAAAACTGACAAAAAGATGACTGTTGCTAAAGATTTGAAAGAAAAATCAAAAACTGACAGTGACAAGGAGGTGTAGGATATGGAATTGTTTTTGATAGCCGTTGGCGCTTGTCTTGTCAACAATGTAGTACTTAGTCAGTTTCTTGGACTTTGTCCTTTCATAGGTGTTTCAAAAAAGGTTGATACAGCGGCGGGAATGGGCGGTGCAGTAATATTTGTAGTTACTATTGCATCTGCTATTACTAATCTGATTTATACCTTTATATTGGAAAAACTCAATATAACATACCTTCAAACGATTGTGTTTATACTTGTTATAGCTGCGTTGGTACAGTTTGTTGAGATGTTCCTAAAGAAGATGGTTCCATCATTATATAAAGCTCTTGGAGTGTATCTTCCACTTATCACAACCAACTGTGCAGTTCTTGGTGTGGCACTTCTTAATGTACAGAAGTCATACGGTTTTATTTCGGCAGTAATCAATGGTTTTGGAACAGCTGTAGGATTTACTGTTGCAATCGTGATTATGGCAGGTATACGTGAGAAAATTGAGTATAATGATATTCCGGAATCATTCAAGGGTACTCCTATAGTGCTCCTTACAGCAGGCTTGATGGCAATGGCGTTTTTTGGTTTTTCTGGTTTGATCAAATAGGAGGGGTCATATATGGTTACAGCAATTTTGATAGCAATGGGAATAGTGGGCGGTACCGGAGTTGTAATAGGTGTATTACTGGGGATTGCCGGAGAAAAATTTGCGGTTGAAGTTGACGAGAGAGAAGCAAAGGTCAGAGAATGTCTTCCGGGTAATAATTGTGGCGGTTGTGGATTCCCGGGTTGCGATGGGTTGGCTGCGGCAATTGCCAAAGGTGAGGCGGCTGTAAATGCGTGTCCTGTCGGAGGAGAAGCAGTGGCTGCGAAGATAGGCGAAATAATGGGTGTATCTGCCGGAGAAGCGGTTAAAATGACAGCTTATGTCAAATGCACCGGTAATTGTGAAAAAGCAAAGGAACAATATGAATATATAGGGCCTGAGGACTGTCAGTTTGCGTCGAACAATCCCGGTGGTGGCGCTAAGGCGTGTTCGTATGGTTGTACAGGTTTTGGTAACTGCAAAAAAGTATGTCCGTTTGGAGCGATTGATATTGTTGATGGAATTGCCGTTGTTGATTCAGAAAAGTGTAAGGCATGCGGTAAATGTGTGGTTGCTTGTCCTAAGCATTTAATTGAATTGATACCGGCGGATAATTCTTATAAGGTTGGCTGTAGCTCTAAGGACAAAGGTGTTGATGTTAAGAAAGTATGTCAGGCCGGGTGTATAGGGTGCGGCTTGTGTGCAAGAAATTGTCCTGCTGATGCTATTACGGTTGAGAATAATATAGCGCATATAGACCAGGATAAATGTGTTAAGTGCGGAGCTTGTAAGGATAAATGTCCGACTAAGGTGATCTATAATTAAAGTAAAAAATAGTAGATTTTTATGTTGATTTAATATATAATAGCATTTAGCGAATATTATGTTAAGCACAATTCTTACTTCTTTTTTATATTTATAGGGCATATATTGTGGTTGAGAGAGTTGTGGAGTTTTCTATGACATTTGTTGAACTCAAACAAAAAGAAGTTATCAACTGCAAGGATTGTATGCGTATAGGTTGTGTTGCTGATATTGATTTTGATTCAGAGAGCGGTCAGATATGCGGTTTTATTGTTCCGGTATCAACTGGTTTTCTGTCAGGATTTGGAAGGACTACACGTTATTATATTAAGTATTGTGATGTCGTGAGAATAGGTCCGGATATTATGCTCGTTGATGTATGTCTTGATAAGGCAGTTATGAGAAGTGATGATTGTTGAATGGTATTTAATTGATTTAAATTATAACATTTATTATTTTTTAGGAGGTCTTACATATGAAATGCCCATTTTGTGGTGAGGATAACACAAGAGTAATTGATTCCCGTCCGGCTGATGACAATAGCTCTATTAGAAGAAGACGTGAATGTGATGATTGCGGTAAGCGTTTTACAACCTATGAAAAGGTTGAGACTATCCCGCTTATAGTAATTAAGAAAGATAAAATCAGAGAAGCGTATGACAGATCTAAGATTGAATCCGGTGTGTTCAAATCATGCCACAAACGTCCGATTTCTGTTGAAGATATAGAAAAATGTATTGACAGGATAGAAACAAAAGTATTTAATCTTGAGCAGAAGGAAGTTGACAGTTCTATCATCGGTGAGATAGTAATGGACGAGCTTAAGAATATGGATGAGGTTGCATATGTGAGATTTGCTTCAGTATACCGGGAATTCAAGGATGTTAATATATTCATGGATGAACTTAAGAAGTTATTGAAGTAAATGATATTTTTGACAATAAAATTATTGACAATAATGAGCCTGTATTATACAATGATATGGGTTCATTTTTTATTGAGGTGAAATCGACTAGAGATAGGAGGTTTCATGTTTAACAAAGTTCTAGGCGGTACACTGCATGGAGTTGAGGGACGACTCATTACGGTGGAGGCCGATGTCAGTGATGGTCTGCCCAGTTTTAATATGGTAGGCTTTCTAGCGTCAGAAGTTCGAGAAGCCAGTGATAGGGTGAGAACTTCACTGAAAAATTCAGGTTTTTTTCTTTCCCCCAAAAAGATTACAATTAATTTATCTCCTGCAGATATCAGAAAAGAAGGCTCTGCATTTGATCTTCCGATAGGTGTTGCGTTGCTTGCTGCATATGGTTATATTCCTGAAGAAAGTGTTGAGAATACTCTGTTAATTGGTGAACTGTCGTTAAACGGAGAACTTAAAGGTGTCAGAGGTATACTTCCAATTGTAGATTTTGCAAAAAAGAATGGAATTGACAATGTAATACTACCTTATGATAATCGTAGAGAAGCAGCTGTTATCAGAGATATACGGATATATGGAGCAAAAAACTTGAAAGAGGTTTGTAATCATTTAACCGGAGATAAATATATAGAAGCATCTAAGCACACAGTTATGGATAAACTTCAATATGATTACAATTTTGATTTTTCTGATATAAGAGGTCAGGAGGGGATGAAGAGAGCTACTGAAATAGCGGTTGCTGGAATGCATAACATCATTTTTGCAGGACCTCCGGGAGCAGGGAAGTCAATGATAGCGAAAAGGATTCCGACAATTATGCCAGATCTTTCTTATGACGAAAGTGTAGAGCTTACAAAAATATATAGTGTTAAGGGAATGCTTGGACCGGATGAGGGATTAATAGTTAACAGACCATTCAGGACCCCACACCATTCTATAACTGCACAGTCTCTGATAGGAGGAGGGAAATTGCCAAAACCTGGCGAGATAAGTCTTGCCCATCATGGGGTTTTATTTCTGGATGAGCTGTTGGAATTTCAAAAAAACACGATTGAAATGTTAAGACAACCGATGGAGGATTGTGTGATTACTATATCCAGAATGTATGGGAGTTACACCTTTCCTTGTAATTTTATGCTTGTGGCTGCAATGAATCCATGCCCTTGTGGTTATTTTCCTGACAGGGCAAAGTGTCATTGTACCCAATTACAGATAGATCGCTATCTGAGAAAACTGTCAAGGCCAATGCTTGACCGTATGGATATGTGTCTTCAGGTTAGAAGAGTTAAGTATGAAGAACTCTGTAATATCAAGATAGGAGAAAAATCTTCTGACATTAAACAAAGAATTGAAAAAGTTCATAATATTCAGTATGAAAGACTTAAAGGTTGTGGTTTGAGATTTAATTCTCAAATTCCTTCAAGTTTGATTGATGAAATGTGCATGTTGGATGAAAATATGAAGATTTATATTAAGGATATTTTTGAACAATATCAGATGACTGCCAGAGGTATTGGAAAGATACTTAAAGTTGCACGAACTATCGCTGATCTTAATGCTTCGAAAGAGGTTACTAAAGACCATATTTTAGAGGCTTTGTCGTATAGGGTTAACGAACTTTGGCAGGAAGGTGATGGTATATGATGAAAATGGAACACTACTGGTATTGGCTATGTAATATTGAAGGGGTTGGCAGAAAAACGATAAACAAACTTATTTGTGAATTGGGAAGCCCGAGAGAGATTTATAAAGAAAATGATGAAATAATCTTTGAAATAATAGGTGCAGCTAATCATAGAGCTTCAATAGATGAATATGTAAGGTCTAAAGATGAATTGAGAATTATTCGTGATTATGGCAAACTTGAAAATTATGGAATTACATTTATACATCCTGACTTGGATATTTATCCGGAAAAACTAAAAGATATACCTGATCCGCCGTATGGTCTGTATCTGAAAGGAAAACTACCTGATGAAAATGCCTGTGTGGTTGCTATTATAGGTGCAAGGAACAGTACGCATTATGGGAGAGAAATGGCGAGATATTTTGGAAGGGAATTGTCAAGAGAAGGTGTAGTGGTTATAAGTGGTCTTGCAAGAGGAATAGATGGAATGGCTCATAGGGGAGCTCTTGAAGCGGAGGCTTATACGCTTGGTGTTCTAGGGTGTGGAATTGATATGGTATACCCTGAGGAAAACTATGATCTGTATATGAAAATGGAGGCTGTGGGTGGAATTGTATCTGAGAGTAATGTGGGTGTTAAACCTTATGCTGCATTATTTCCTCAGAGAAACAGGATTATATCGGGATTGGCAGACGGAATACTTGTAATAGAAGCAACGAAAAAAAGCGGTACATTTATAACAGTTGATCAGGGGCTTGAACAGGGTAAAGAGATATTTGCGCTTCCGGGAAGGATACTCGACGAAAAAAGTATGGGATGTAATAACCTTATTAAAATGGGGGCGCATATCGTTACGGATGTTTCGGACATTACAGAAATACTATGCGGAAGAAGTCTGGCGGATGAAAAAACGGATGGAGAAAAGCTTGTGATGGATTTTAACAGAAGAAAAAACTTACTTGCACCTGCTGAAAAAATAGTGTATAGTGTTTTGAGTGTCGAGCCGAAATATATTGATGACATTATAAGGGAGACAAGATTATCGCCGGGCGATGTGTGTATGTACATTAATGAACTGTACTTAAGTGGTTATATTAATGAGCCGGCGCGTAATTATTATTCAGTAAAAATATAGATTGTAGAAGGGGTACTGCATTATGGCTAAGAATCTGGTGATTGTTGAGTCACCTGCAAAAGCAAAAACTATTCAAAAATTTCTTGGAAGCAATTATAAGGTAATTGCATCTAACGGACATGTCAGAGATTTACCGAAATCACAGCTGGGTATTGATGTTGAGAATGACTTTGAGCCAAAGTATATAACTATAAGAGGTAAGGGTGAACTACTTGCTGCTCTTAGAAAGGAAGTCAAGAAGGCAGATAAAGTTTATCTTGCAACTGACCCTGATCGCGAGGGTGAGGCTATTTCATGGCATCTTTCTAAAGCGCTTAATCTTGCTGATAAGAAATTTAAGAGAATTACATTTAATGAGATAACCAAGAATGCGGTAAAGAACTCACTGAAACAGGCAAGAGATATTGATATGAATCTTGTTGATGCCCAACAGGCAAGGCGCGAGTTGGACAGACTTGTTGGGTATGAGATAAGTCCTTTGTTATGGGCAAAGATTAAGAGAGGGTTGAGTGCGGGACGTGTACAGTCTGTTGCCCTCAGACTTATTTGTGATAGAGAAGATGAAATCAATAATTTTATTCCTAATGAATACTGGACTCTTAATGCTATTGTAACACCAAAAGGCAGTAAGAAATCATTTCCTGCAAAGCTACAGAAGATGCCTAAGGGCAAAGCAGAAATTGCAAACAGAGAAGAGATGGATAAGGTGCTGGCGGATCTTGAAGGTCAGGACTTGGGTGTTAAAGACATTAAACACGGTAAGAGAGTTAAGAAAGCACCATTACCGTTTACAACTTCTACATTGCAACAGGAGGCAGCAAGAAAACTTAATTTTGCTACCGGTAAAACGATGCGTATAGCACAACAGTTATATGAAGGTGTGGATATTAAAGGACGAGGAAGTATCGGTCTTATAACTTATTTAAGAACGGATTCGGTAAGAGTTTCGGAAGAGGCAGATGCGTCTGCAAGAGAATATATCAGTGATAAATTTGGCAGTGAATTTGTTGGTGTCAAAAAGGAAAATGCCAAAGCTTCAAATAAGAAGATACAGGATGCGCATGAAGCTATAAGACCTACTGATGTTTCGCTTTCGCCTGTTATGATTAAGGAGCAGTTATCAAGAGATCAATTCAGATTATATCAGATGATATATAACAGATTTCTTGCAAGCCGTATGGCAGATGCTGTATATGAAAGCGATACTTTGAAACTTGAATCGATGGGATATGAATTTGGCGCAGTTTCTACCAAGCTTGCGTTTGAGGGATTCATGGCTGCTTATGCTATTGAAGATGAAAGTGATGAGAATAAGAACTTATTCAAGAATATAGATATGGATACGGTTATCAAAGTTGAAAGCTTTGAAGATCTTCAGCATTTTACTCAGCCGTCACCCCATTATACCGAGGGGTCGCTGGTTAAGCAGATGGAAGAACTTGGCATAGGAAGACCAAGTACCTATGCGCCGACTATATCAACTATTCTTGCCAGACATTATGTTGTAAAAGAAAAGAAAAATATATATGTAACAGAACTTGGAGAAGCCGTTAATCAGGTGATGAAAAAGGCGTTTACAGTTATTGTAGATACTGAATTTACCGCAACTATGGAATCACTCCTTGATAATATCGAGGAGGGCACAATAGATTGGAAAACTGTTATAAGAAATTTCTATCCTGATTTGGATGAAGCAGTAAAATTGGCGAATGAAGAGCTTGAACACATTAAGATAGAGGATGAAGTGACTGAGGAGATTTGTCCTGAATGTGGACGGAATCTTGTCATAAAGTATGGTCCTCATGGAAAGTTTATGGCGTGTCCCGGATTTCCAGAATGCAGATTTACTATGCCGTATTTTGAAAAGATTGGTGTAGAGTGCCCGAAATGCGGAAAAGATATTGTGCTTAAAAAGACAAAAAAAGGCAGAAAATACTATGGATGTATCGATAACCCTGAATGTGATTTCATGTCTTGGCAGAAACCTTCAAAGGAAAAATGTGATAAGTGTGGAAGCATAATGTTGGAAAAAGGAAATAAATTAGTTTGCAGTAATGAGTCGTGTGGATTTGTGAGGTAATTACTTCCTTTTTTTCAGAAAATTCTTGTTATTATGCAGCAATTGTGTTAAAATTATAGCTGATAATAAGGGTTAATATTATATATTTTTATTCTTATAGGATGGATGTAATCAATGAGCGTACAGTTATTAGATAAAACAAGAAAAATCAATAAACTATTACATAATAACAGTACACATAAGGTTGTTTTTAATGATATATGTAAAGTTTTAAGTGAGATACTAGAGTCGGATATTCTTGTGATTAGCAGAAAAGGAAAGGTCTTAGGAATTGAGAATCGTTCTGATATAAGTGAGATTACTCAGATGATTGTTCAGAAAGTTGGTGATTTTATAGAGCCTGTTCTCAACGAAAGACTTTTGGGGGTTCTCTCTACAAAAGAGAATGTGAATCTGGCTACACTTGGCTTTGAACTTGATAATCCTTTTAAGTATCAGGCTATCATTTCGCCTATTGATATTGCGGGTGAACGCCTGGGAACTTTGTTTTTATACAAAGAGGATCAACCATATACCATTGATGATATTATACTTAGTGAGTATGCTACTACTGTGGTCGGTTTGGAGATGATGAGAAGTGAGAATGAGGAATCGGCAGAGGAGGATAGAAAGCTCTCTGTTGTCCGTTCTGCTATCAGTACATTGTCTGCATCTGAACAGGAGGCTATGTTCCATATATTTAATGCTTTAAATAAGGAACAATCCTCTGACAATAAACAGAATAATACATACAATATGCAGGGAATGCTTGTGACTTCAAAGATTGCTGACAGAGTGGGTATCACTCGTTCTGTTATCGTTAATGCACTCAGGAAATTTGAGAGCGCAGGGGTTATAGAGACGAGATCTTCGGGTATGAAGGGGACGAATATCAAGGTTCTTAACGAATATGCGTATGATGAGGTTATCAAATTGCATAATTAAAATGGATTTTTTTAGCTGACAAAAGGATTTGTGAGTTCGCTCATGAGTCCTTTGATTTGTGAATGGGATAAGGAGGTATGCTATGATTAATACCAATATCTATAACTATATTAATGTTTTGGATAAGGCTGCAGACGCTGCTAATTCAAGAAATACCATAATCTCTAACAATATAGCTAATGTTGATACACCTAATTATAAGAGAAAGGATATTTCTTTTGAAAGATATTTAGAGCAGGCACTTATTGGTGACGACCCGCTTGACGACAGGGTTGACGAGATTAATACACATCTATCTGATTTCAGTGGTATGATATATACCGATCACTCGGTACTTTCATATCGTCTTGACGGAAACAATGTTGATATTGATACAGAGAGTGCATATCTTGCTGAGAATCAGATCAGATATAATACTCTTATATCCCAGATAGGACAAGAGTTTTCCAGATATAAGACAGTTCTTTCGGGTAATTGATAAGGAGGGGTGATCAATGAGCTATGGTGTATTTAATGCGATGGACGTTTCTGCTTCCGGAATGACGGCGCAGCGTACAAGGATGGATATCATTTCACAGAATATTGCTAACGTCAATACAACAAGAGATGAGAATGGTGACGTATACAAGAGACAGACAGTTGTCTTTCAGGAAAATTCCAATGCGTCATTTGATCACATTCTCTGTAATAAATTAGAGACATATCATGCAAAGGGAGTTAAGATAGCAGCTATTGTTGAAGATACTACAGAGGGGCCGATGGCTTATAACCCTGAGCATCCTGATGCGGATGAGAATGGCTATGTACATATGCCTAATGTTAACACCGTCACAGAAATGACTAACCTTATTGATGCCAGCAGATCATATGAGGCTAATGCTACTGCATTTAATGCTTCGAAAGCAATTGCATCAAAAGGTCTGGAATTATTCCAGTAATGGGAGGTGATTAAGCATGACGATTATGCCAATTCAAAACAACGAGGCCGTTAATCAGTTATATGGCAATCTTTCAACTTCAAAAATCACTACAGATAATGGTGTTGCTTTCGATAATTTGTTGAATTCTGCAATTGAGATGTATAAAGAAGCTAATGATTATCAGAATGCAGCCGAGGAATCTGAGATTAATTATTCTTTGGGTTATGCTACCAGTACACATGATCTTGCTATTGCACAGCAGAAAGCCAATATTTCGCTGCAATATACAACGCGTGTGACCAATAAAGCAATTGAGGCCTATAAGGAACTCATGAATATGCAGATTTAAGTGAGGATTAAGACATATGTTAGATAGATTAAAGACGATTCAGTCCAGGATTTTGGAGTTTTGGAATCGTTTTACAAGCAAACAGAAAACATTAATAGTTTGTATATCAGCAGCAGTTATTTTTACGTTGGTTGCTCTTATTTTTATGCTTAATCGAGCTAAATATGTCGAACTTGTCACTTTTGATAATACTGCCGATGCGGCAACTGCTAAGGCTGTTCTTGACGAAGCGTCGATTGATTATAATGTTTCCAGTAATGGTCTGACATTTATGGTTAATGAGAAACAGGAGTCAAATGCAAGACTTAAACTTGGTGAGAATAATATAGCCGCGAACAAGAGTGATGACTGGGATCTTTTGTTTAACAACAGTATGTCAACCACAGACAGTGAACGAAGACTTAAGCAGATAATAGTTAAGCAGAATAATATTGCTAACGAGATTGAACTAATAGAAGGTATAAAACAGGCCGCTGTTCAGATAACGATTCCTGATTCTACCAATTCCCTATTGGCAAAGGAAAAGGAAGCGTCAGCGAGTATACTTCTTACAACTACAGATAAGTTTGAGGAGAGCAGCGTTGAGGGAATAGCTAATTATGTTGCGACATCTCTTGGCAACTCTACCACTGATAATGTTAAGATTATTGATCAGATGGGAACGCTTCTTTTTGGAGCGGAAGGAGGTTCGAACAGCGCACTTGGTAATTCATCGGCAGCTATTAAGGTCAAGGCACAGGTCACGGATAATCTCGAGAATCGGGTAAGAGGTCTGATGGTTAATTCGGGTGTATATAATGATGCGGAAGTGACTGCAAATCTTGACATTGATCTTAACGAACAGCAGATCGAGGATGTGCATCATTACACGGATGATGAGGAAGAGGATACAGGTCCTAAAACAAGTTATTATTACTATACCGCAGAGAATCAGGAAGGTGCGGCAGGAATACCGGGTACGGATTCTAATGATGATAATGTTAATGATTATGAGATATTGAATTCTAACATGGGTAACAGTAATGCCAATGTTATCAAAGAGGAATACAGTGACAGTGTAACCACTACAACAACCAAAAAAGCTGTTGGTACTGTTAATACAGCTAATTCATCACTTGCAGTTGTTCTTAGCAAATATATAATTTATGATGAGGCTAAGATGAAGAAGTCAGGTGAACTTAAGGGTACGAAATTTGAGGCGTTTCAGGCTGAAAATGATGAGCGTAAACCTATAGAAGTTGATGAAGGAACTATCGCGCTTATTCAGAATGCAACGGGTATAGCAGCGGACAAGATAACAGTACAGGCTTATGAAGTTCCGTTGTTTTATCCGCAGGAAACTTCTGCTGCTCAGATGATTGCAAATTATCTGCAGTTCATACTTGCAGCGCTTATTGTTGTGTTACTGGTGTTTGTGGTATTTAGAGGTATGCGTCCTGTTGAGGTTTCAGAGCTTGAACCGGAATTGTCGGTTGAAGCATTGCTTGCAACCACAAAGGAGAACCAGAGTCTGGAAGATATTGAGTTTAGTGATAAATCAGCTACAAGACAGCAGATTGAACGTTTTGTTGATCAGAATCCTGAAGAAGTTGCTCTGCTTTTGCGTAACTGGTTAAATGATGATTGGGAATGATTGGGAGGAATTATAAGTGACTAATGAGGATGAATTATCCGGAGTTCAGAAAGCGGCTGTGCTTTTGATTTCCCTGGGGCCGGAAAAATCGGCGAATGTTTTTAAACATCTTAAGGAAGATGAGATAGAGACGCTGACTTTGGAAATAGCTAATACAAGAAATGTTCCACCTGATATAAAAGAGAAAGTTCTTGAAGAATTTTATGAGATATGTCTTGCTCAGCAATATATTGCAGAGGGTGGTATAGGATATGCGAAAGAATTGCTTGATAAAGCGCTTGGAGAAGACAGAGCGAAAGATGTTATCGGACGACTTACAGCGTCATTACAGGTGCGTCCTTTTGAATTTGTAAGAAAAGCGGATCCTTCGCAGTTACTCAACTTTATTCAGGATGAGCATCCGCAGACAATAGCACTTATACTTGCTTATCTACCGTCTTCTCAGGCAGCGGCCGTAGTTGGTTCGTTACCACTTGAAAAACAGGCGGAGGTTGCTAAGCGTATCGCATTGATGGATAGAACAAGTCCTGATGTCATCAAGGAGGTTGAAAAGGTATTGGAGAAGAAACTTGCTTCGCTTGTTAACCAGGACTATACAATTGTCGGTGGCGTAGATGCTATTGTTTCTATTTTGAATACTGTTGATAGAAGCACAGAGAAACATATCATGGAGACTTTGGAAATTGAAGAACCTGAACTTGCAGACGAGATTCGTCGTAAGATGTTCGTATTCGAAGATATTCTTATGCTTGATAATCGTGCTATTCAGACCGTTCTTCGTGATGTTGATAATAACGAACTTGCTGTTGCTCTTAAGAATGCAAATGAAGATGTACAGAATATTATTTTCAACAACCTTTCATCTCGTCTTGCTGCAATGATAAAGGAAGACATGGAATACATGGGACCTGTCAGACTCAAGGATGTTGAAGAAGCTCAGCAGAAGATTGTTAATATTATACGTAGGTTAGAGGATACCGGTGAGATTGTTATATCTCGAGGCGGAGGTGACGACATAATTGTCTAATCTTATAAAGTCGGGATTTGTTGCATTTTCTGAAGATAAAACAATTGTAATTGATGCAAATGAGAATAAAATAATCAAAGGGATTGACAGTGCAATAGAAGAGGCTGCTGCAACTGCTGAAACCAGTGTTGAGGAAGCCATTGCTGAGGCGATGCTTGAGGACGCAGAATTGGATGGTCTGGAGCTGGCTGATACTGACACTTCGCTTACAATGGATACTACTTTATTGCCTGATCTTACAGATGTTCTTACATCAAATGCCAATACTTCGGCTGAAGATATTATTAATTCGGCTAAGAGAGAGGCTGAAGATATTGTAAGTCGAGCACATGATGAGGCGGAACAATTAAGAGCAGATGCTTTTGACGAGGCAACTTCGATAAGGGAACAGGCTAAGAAAGAAGGCTATCAGGAAGGTTACAATAATGGTAGCGGTCAAATTGAGAAGGAATTAGAAGAGCAGAGAAGGCAACTTGAACAGATGATATCTGATCAGGAGGCATTGTTTGAGTTGAAACAAATGGAACTTGTTAAAGATGCAGAGAATAATATTGCCAGATGGCTTATTGATATGGTCTCTCATATAACAGGTGTATCTATTGAGGGCATGCATGGCGTGCTTATGTATATGATAAACTGTGCGATGAAAGAACTGGATAACAGTCGTAATTTTGTTATTAAAGTATCTCCGGATGATTATGAAGAGGTGCTACTAAACAAAGATAATATATACGGTGCGCTCAATCCTGGTATAAAACTTGAGATTTTTGAAGATTCAAAGCTTAGCAAAATGCAATGCCTAATAGAGACGGATAATGGTATTGTTGATTTAAGCTTAGATGTACAGCTTGGTAATCTTAAGAAAGCACTTAAAATGATGATAAAGGAGTAATGTATTAGTGGGTGGCAATACTTGGCACGTTGATTATGATTCTTTTTTTTCGTTACTTGATAATTCATACACGACAGAATTGGGTAAGGTTGCAAAAATCGTAGGCCTGACTATCGAATCTGTAGGACCGTCATGCAAGCTTAATGATTTATGTAAGATCAGGTCAAGAAATGGTAATCAGGAGGTTATGGCCGAGGTTGTTGGGTTTAGGGATAATCGTGTTTTACTTATGCCTTTTGACAGTGTTGAGGGAATTGGTCCGGGTGCAACAGTTGAAAATACAAAAGAGCCGTTAAAGGTACAGGTTGGTGAGGAATTGCTTGGACGTGCTTTAGATGGTCTGGGACGTCCTATGGATGGAAAACAGCTTAATCTAAAAGTAGCTTATCCGATAGATGCCGATCCACCGGATGCGTTGAAGAGAAAGATGATCACTGATGTGTTACCACTTGGTGTTAAAGCTGTGGACGGAACCATAACTGTTGGAAAGGGGCAACGTATTGGTATTTTTGCCGGTTCAGGCGTTGGAAAATCTACTTTAATGGGAATGTTTGCCAGAAATACCAGGGCTGATATCAATGTGATTGCTCTTATAGGAGAGCGTGGAAGAGAGGTTCGTGAATTTATCGAGAGAGACCTGGGCGAAGAAGGTATGAAGCGTTCGGTTGTTGTTATCGCGACTTCTGACAAACCGGCGCTTATCAGAAATAAGGCTGCAAAGACTGCAACGGCTATTGCGGAATATTTCAGAGATCAGGGTAAAGATGTTTTACTCATGATGGATAATATGACAAGGTTCTGTATGGCTCAGAGAGAAATAGGTCTTGCGTCCGGTGAACCGCCGGTTACCAGAGGGTATCCTCCGTCTGTTTACGCAGAACTGCCCAGGGTATTGGAACGTGCAGGAAATGCGTCTAATGGATCGATTACGGGATTGTATGCGGTTCTTGTTGATGGTGATGATTTTAATGAGCCGATATCTGATACTGCACGTGGTATTCTTGACGGACATATTGTTTTGTCCAGAAAGATGGCGCATAAGAATCATTATCCGGCAGTGGATGTACTCCAAAGTATATCGAGATGTATGAGTGGTATTGCTACAAAAGAACATAAAGAACTTAGTGGAAAACTGAGAAATGTTCTGGCAACTTATAATGAAGCTGAAGATCTTATCAATATTGGTGCGTATAAGAAGGGTTCGAATCCCTCAATTGATTATGCAATCAGCAAGATTGATAAGGTGAATGACTATCTTACACAGGATGTTGACACAAAATATCAATTCGATGAGGAAATGGAATTATTAGAGGACATTTTCAGAGAATGATACATATGAGGTGTTTTTATGGCCAAATTCATTTACAGAATGGAGAATATCCTTAACATCAAATATAAGATGGAAGAACAGGCAAAACAGGAATACATGGTTGTTCGTATGCGCCTTGATGAGGCTGAGGAACAACTTGATAGTCTAAAAAAACGAAAAAATGATTATTTTGATTTGTATAGAAGGCTTGTTTCTGAAAAACTTGAAATTTTAGAAATTGAAGAGTGTAAAGAAGCTATAATTATTATAGATGAATATATAAATGCCCAAAAAAAGGTTGTTAAGTCGATAGAAACAGAGCTTGATGCTGCAATTCAAAAAATGAATATAGCTATGCAGGAACGAAAAATACACGAGAAACTAAAAGAAAATCAATTTGAATTGTTTTTGCATGAGCTTAATCGGGAAGAAATGAAGGAAATAGATGAATTGATAAGTTATCAATATAACGATACATCAGAGAAAGAGGAGTAAGACAATGGCAAAAAAGAACAAAGAAAAAAAACAAAAAGAATCTGATGGTGAAGGTATTGGAAGCAAAATACTCTCGTTCTTTTTCGTTATTTTAATAATTGTTGTTTGGCTGGCAATACTGTGTGCGCTGGTAAAACTGGATGTGGGAGGTTTTGGAAGTACAATGCTAAGACCGATTTTGAAGGATGTTCCGGTTATCAACAAGATTCTTCCTGAACCGACTGATGAACAGCTTGAGCAGGAAGCAGAAGATGAAGGTGATGAAAATAAGATTGCTACCTTGTCACAAGCTAAGGAAATGATTGCTGAGCTTGAAAAAGCCAATGAGGAACTCAATGCTAACAATAAATCATTAAAAGAAGAAAATGAAGATTTAAAGAAACAAGTTGAGCGTTTGCAGGTGTTTGAGAACAGTCAGTCAGAGTTTCAGAAACAAAAAGAAGAATTTTATAACGAAATAGTCTATGGAGAAAACGCTCCAGATGCCGATACATATATTAAGTGGTATGAAAGCATTGATTCGGCATATGCGGAGTCTATCTACAGACAACTCATAACTGACAGGCAGTCTGACAAGGAAATCAAGGATCTGGCAAAGACTTATCAGAGCATGAAGCCTAAGGAAGCAGCACAAGTACTTAACAAGATGTCGAATGATCTTGATACGGTTGCAAGAATAATGTCAGCAATGAGTGCTGACAGTAGAGCTAAGATAATGGATCAGATGGATCCTGATTTTGCCGCTAATGTCACAAAAAAATTGATGCCATAGCACTACATTTTCCACAATTTTGAAAGGAGGAAATATATGCAGGTACAAGAAAGTGTTAATGCTGCGAACTTTTTATCTGTTGGAGCAGCAACTAACAAAAAAGGCGGCGGAGATGAACTTGGCGGTGCTGATTTTGCCAGCTTTCTTAATGCATCTGGTAAAGGAGATGACAAGGGTTTAAGAGGAGTATCTACGGAAAAAGAATTGTTTTCTGAAAGAAGTAATGCGGTTTCTAAAGAAACTAATGCGAACAATAAGAAGGAAACAACCGATGTTAAGACGGAAAAAAAGCCTGTTTCGACAAATTCAAACAATAAAGTCAGGAATAAGCTTGAAACCGACAATGTATCAAATGTCGATGCTGTTTCGGAAGATATGTCTACAGAAGATAATAATGACATAGTGAGTGCAATTGAAGACATACTTATCTACATAATGAACAAATTTGAAGTTAATATTGAGGATGTTCAGTCGAATTTGGATCAGATGGGTATGGAATTTGAAGAATTGTTCAGTAATGATGGTTTGAAATCACTGTTTCTTAACATGGAATCGGCTGACGTATCTTCGCTACTTACAGACGAAACACTGAATGCAAATCTTGAAGAATTTGTTTTTGATGTAAATGCAATTCTTGAAGGAAAAGATGTTTCTTTTGATGAAATTGTTTCTGCATTCGAAGAAGAGCTGGTTTTGGTTGATGATTTTTCTAAGTTAAATAATAATCCTATTGTTCAAAATGAAGACTTTGAAACAGAACATATGCCTGAGGCAGAGTCCGGAGTGAATAATCTTTCGAAAAATGATATCGATGTAAAAATAGAATTTGAGAATGAAGAAGAAAAAGCAAAATCCTCATCGAAGAATTACAGCAAGTCTGACGATAATGTTGATGCTGATAATAAGAATACTATAATTCAGAATATTAACAATGCCGTTAATAGTGTAGAAGATGTCACACCTGTTTCGGAAACGAGTGTAAGACCTGTTCAGATAGTTGATCAGATAGTTGAACAGATACGAGTTAATATCAATGAGGCCAACACTTCGATGGAAATGCAGTTATATCCGGAACATTTGGGAAGGATACAGATACACGTTATTTCTAAAGATGGAGTTATGACGGCGAAAATAGCAGCAGAGACGGAAACTGCAAGACAGGCTATAGAAGCCGGACTTAATAATCTCAAAGAATCATTACAGAATCAGAATCTTAAGGTGGACGCTATTGAGGTAATGGTTTCAACAACAGCATTTGCTGAGAGTGATCAGAAGCAGGAACAATACCAGCAGCAGGGGACCGGAAAACGCGGTACAAAACTTGGATTTTTCGATGGCGAGGACGAAGATTCTGCTGATGAGATTGAGGTTCAAAAAATGCAGGTTGAAGGTAGTAGTGTAAGTTATCGTGCTTAAAATAATTAAAGAGTTAATTTTTATTTGATAAATGTCGATAACAATACTATAAAAATATTATGCGAGGAGGAATGGTTATGGCAGGATTGGGAATTGACACAAGCGCAGTCAGTAATGTTGCGTCGGCAAACAGCAAAACCGAAAATAAAAACTCTCTTGATAAGGATGCTTTTTTGAAATTGCTGGTAACTCAGATGCAGTATCAGGATCCTATGGAGCCTACAAGTAATACAGAATATATGTCTCAGATGGCTCAATTCTCTTCAGTAGAACAGATGCAGAATCTTACATCGACCATTACATCGGGCCAGACGATGAGTCTTACAGGACAGTATGTGATCCTTAATGTTCCGGATGCGGTAGGTAATATTGATCAGGTGAGCGGACTTGTGGATTACGTGACAGTTCAGGACGGTAAGACATATTTCCATATAGGAGATGATTATTATCCGTCTGATTATCTTGATTCGGTTGTAAGTATGGATTACATTGAGCATTTAGCAGATCAGGCGAAGGTGGAAAATACTTCGGTTGATACATCCACAGGAACTGAGGGGACTGTTGTAGAGAAAGTTGATGGTGAGTAACGTTAGTTATAGAAATGAGGCGATAACATGGATCGTTTGAATAACTCATTTATATCTATTGAACAGGTGAAGGATGCCTATTTCAATAAGAAAAATGAAAGTGCGAAGAACCCCGGTGAATTGCAGGGTAAGGATTTCAAAAGCATTCTTGGAAGTGTTAGGGATAAAAATGTCCTGGATTCAAGGGTTACATTTTCCAAACATGCAAATGAACGTTTAGAAAGTCGAAATATCAATTTGTCGGATGCTCAGATTGACAGACTGAACAGGGGTGTAATGCAGGCTAAGGAGAAAAGTATTAATGAGTCGCTTGTAATGATGGATAACATTGCTTTTATCGTTAACGTTAAAAATAACACGGTAATAACTGCAATGGAACAGGAAACGGAAGATGGTAATGTATTTACAAATATCGATGGAGCGGTAATCGTATAGCCGGACCTTTAGGAGGCTAGTCGTTCCTGAATGACAGAAGGAACGCCATCGATGGATTAAGTAATGATGATAATTTATAATCATTGCTATACAGGATTAGGAGGTCAAAAGTTATGATGAGATCACTTTATTCTGGTGTTGCTGGCCTTAAGACACACCAGACAAAAATGGATGTTATAGGTAATAATATTTCAAATGTTAATACAGTTGGTTTTAAATCGAGCCAGGTACTTTTTAAAGATGTTTTGTATCAGACAACACAGAGTTCTACAGGAGCTACATCTACAAGTGGTGGTACCAATGCAAAACAGATTGGTTTAGGAACCGGAGTTGCGACGGTCTCGGTATCTCAGACATCAGGTTCTGCGCAGTCAACCAATAATCCATATGATCTTATGATCAACGGAAGTTCATTTTTTATAGTTAATCGTGGAGGATCGAATTACTTTACTAAGGTTGGTGCTTTCAAGACTGATGATGCGGGTAATCTGGTTACAGGTAACGGTGATCTTGTAATGGGTTGGCAGGTTGATCCTGACAATCCTACACAGATTAAGAGAGATTCAGTATCGGCACTTCGCCCGGAGCAGGAATCTAATCAGACTGCTGCACCTGAAATGACGTCTAAGACATATATGCATGGTAATATTGCAAGCGTTGATGAAAGATTGCAGACAGCAGAAGGCGTGGTTACTACGGTGCCTATTTATGATAATCTGGGATATTCGTATACTGTTAAGTTTAAAATTACACAGGATCCGAATGCGGAGAATGGCTATAGACTTGATATTGACTCTATCAAAGATTCAAATAATATTAATATACTTGAAAATGGATATAATTACAAATTTGTCAGAAAAGAAAAAACACTTAATAATGGTACAGGTAATTATGAAGAAACAGGCAATGTAATAGATACGGATAACTATTTTACTTTTGATAAGGATACAGGTAATTTTGTAGGTTTTAACACGGCATATGATCAGGGACTTTTTGGACTTGAGATAACACCTGCATCTGCAGATAAAGGTGATGTGTTCAGAGATATGTCGGCTCAAAATGAAACTGAAAAGATTAAATTTATTGAAGTTGATTTGTCTAACCTTACTATGTATTCAACAAAGGGTGGAGAGTGTAATGTCCAGACTGTAAGAGGAGGCGTCGACATGACAGGACAGGGTCGTAGAGTTGGCTCGCTTACAGATGTAAGTATAGATACACAGGGAAAAATGTTTGGTGTTTATGACAATGGCGTTACAAAACTGTTAGGCCAGATTGCGGTTGCTAAGTTCGTCAATCCGGCAGGTCTTGAGGCTGTGGGTGACAGTTTATACAGAGAAACTCAGGCATCCGGAACATTTGATGGTATAGGTACTGACATAGGTAACACGGGTGAGACTATGACACAGGGTGTTATTGAGATGTCGAACGTGGATCTTTCACAGGAGTTTACAGAGATGATTGTAACCCAGAGAGGTTTTCAGGCAAACTCACGCATCATTACGGTTTCAGATACACTTATCGAAGAACTGGTTAATCTTAAGAGATAATATGCTTTAAATATAAATGCTGCTTTGTGATGGAAATTATTTTCTTTTGCAAAGCAGTATTTTTGTGTTATTATATAAAACAGTTATAACGTAATAAGTATCGGAGAAAGAAATATGATTGAACTTACAAAATTAAATGATACCAAATTCACTGTAAATGCTGAGATAATAGAACTGGTTGAGGAGACCCCGAATACAGTGGTCACTTTGACTACAGGAAGAAAACTTATAGTAAAAGAAACACGAGAGGAAGTTACTTGTTTGGTGATTTCATATAAAAGAGCTATTTATACATCAGAATTGTAATTTTTTGTGGAATATTTTTTACTTTTATGTTATAATTCTCTTATAATTCTGTGGGTAAGAATTTAATAGATGTTAACCCCTTTACAAATAGCGAAATGGAGATGCACAAGTCGTGGATATAGCAACAATTATTGGTTTAGTAGTATCGTTTGGTTTGATGATTTTCGGTATGGTTGCCGGTGATGCCGGCTTTGCCGCAATCAACTATTTCATAGATGTTCAATCGGCTCTTATTACCTTTGGTGGAGCTCTTGGATGTCTTTTTGCTAGTTTTCCAATACCTGATTTTGTCGCTGGTATCAAAGCTATAGGTCTTGTTTTTAAGACTCCTTCCTGGGATGTTGTCGGAATAATCAAACAGATTATTGATCTTTCAAATGTTGCAAGAAAAGAAGGACTTCTTGCGTTAGAGGAATCGGCTAACAGTATAGAAGAACCGTTTATGAAAAAAGGAATCATGCTCATTGTTGATGGTACAGATCCGGAGTTGGTAAGGGGGATTCTTGAGGCAGAACTTGTTAATATTGATTCAAGACATCAGGGCAGAATTGGATTTTGGAAACAGTTAGGTGCTATGGGACCTGCGTGGGGTATGATTGGTACTCTTATCGGACTGGTTCTTATGCTTATGAACATGGATCCTGATAAGATTGGTCCTAATATGGCTATAGCGCTTATCACTACTTATTACGGGTCGGTTCTTGCTAACTGGATTAGTGCTCCTGTAGCATTTAAGCTTGGAATTCTTAATGATGAAGAAGTTCAGGTCAAAGAGATAATGATTGAGGGGCTTTTGTCTATTCAGGCAGGAGAGAATCCTCGTGTTATAGAAGAAAAATTGAAATCATTCCTTGCACCTGGTATGCGTGAGGGCATTGCAGAAGGTGGTGAGTGATAATGGCTAAGAAGAAGGAAAAACCTGCTGAAGAAGGCTCTCCTGCGTGGATGGCGACGTTTAGTGATTTGATGAACCTGTTGCTTTGTTTCTTCGTATTATTGTTTGCAAGTTCTACACAGGATGCGGAGAAGATCATGAGGATTGTTAATTCATTTAATCCCCAAAGTTACAGTATATTGGAGTCGGGAGCCGTTTCTCTGGTTGAAGGTCAGATTATTTCCGGTGGTGTTACACAGTTGCCGGGTATAGAGTCGTTTTTGGAGTATATAGGAGTATCTGTTGAAGCAAAGGGAAATAATGATGATATTGCTGCTTCCGGAGCTGATAAAGGAGAAGAAGATAAAGATACTTCTGCTGAAGAGCCTGATGATGTTGTCGGAACGTATCCGGAGGAGACGAAACCGGAGATTGAAAGTGAACAGAAGGAATTATCTGATGAAGCTCTAAAAGAGCAGATGGATGAGAAGGGGCTGGAACAGTCTCAAGAGATGTATGATGAGATCTCCGAAGTTTCTGAATCGTATGATATAGATGACAGGATAGTTATGGATTTCAATTCGCAATATGTATCATTGGATTTGAATGGAGCTCTTTTGTTTGATGCCGGACAGGCGGATATCAGAAGTGATGCCAAGGTATTTATGCAGAGAATAGCTGCTATTCTTGAAAAATACAGGGATAGCATTATAGAGATTGAGGGTCATACCGATAATATTCCAATAAGTAGTGGCAAGTATGAGAGTAACAGATATCTTTCTACTGCCAGAGCTAACAAGGTTTTGGAATATGTTGAAGAACATGCTGATCTTATTGATGCCAATATGAAGGCTGCCGGTTATGGTGAATTTCGTCCGGTTGCTTCTAATGCAACAGAAGAGGGTAGAGCCAAGAATCGTAGAGTTACGATTAAAATATATAATCAGCTTGCAACAGATATGATGCAGGCTCAGTGATTTGAAGGTCTTTTTGGCAAATATAATTTAGGATGGGAAGGTTATTATGAAGAAGAATCTTATAACAGTTATTATTTTGGCGTTGTGTGTAGTTAATCTCATACTTAATATTATGTTGGTGTTTGTATGTATGCCATCTGCAAAGAAGACTAATAATCTTATTACCGAGATAGCTAGTGTCCTTAATCTTGAATTAGAGAATGATGAGGGTGGTGCTACTGTTGAACTTAAGAATATAGCAACATTTGATATTGAGAAGCAGGTTGTTAATCTGAAGGATGATGGCAGTGGAAAGAATCATTTCGTACAGGTTGGTATAACATTAGAGCTTGATAGTTCAGCTGAAGATTACGCAGATTTGAATACTGTTTTAACCAACTCTACAGGTGCTGTTTTTGATGAGTGCAGAGATGTTATACAGGGGTATACAATGGCTGAGGTTTCTGAACAGAAAACACAGGAAAGTATTAAAAAACAGATACTTGAGAGATTACAGAAGAAGTATGGAACTCATTGTATTTATAGTGTTTCCTTTAGCAGCTTTACAACGCAGTAATTAATATCTACTAATGACTTGTAAAGATTGATGCTTTTGGAGGTGAAAATATGGCAGATGTATTATCTCAAAGTGAGATAGATGCCTTGCTGAAACAATTAAGTTCCGGGGAATTGGATGCGGATGATTTTACAGAAGAATCGACAGTCAAAATTAAGGACTATGATTTCGCACGTCCTGCCAAATTTTCTAAAGAACATTTACGAACACTTGAGATTATTTTTGAGAATTTTGGCAGGTTAGTTTCAAGTAATTTGCCAGCATATTTAAGAAAGAATGTGCAGATTGATGTTATGAACTCAGAAGCAGTTACTTATTCAGAGTTCTCTAACGCTCTTTCTAATCCTGTTCTTTTGGGAATAGTTAATTTTAACCCGTTGAATGGTAATATATTGATTGAGCTGGCGACGAATCTGGGATTTACAATTATAGATCGTATGCTTGGGGGTATGGGTGATCCACTTGAGAAATCAAGAGAGTTCTCGGAAATAGAACTATCGGTTCTGGAAAGGATTTTTACGATTCTTGTTGATTTGTTGAGAGAACCATGGGAAAATGTTATTGAGATTCATCCAAGACTTGAGAGAATTGAAACGAACAGTCAGTTTGCTCAGATTATTTCTCCAAGTGAGATGATTGCAATAGTTACTATTAATATGACAATTGGTAATGTTGAGGGGCTGATGAATGTTTGCTTGCCTTTTATGACATTAGAGGATATAATGGATAAGTTGAATACTAAATATTGGTTTTCGACCATGCAGAATAGGGATTCAGAATCATATACCGAGTATATTGAAACTGCTATCAATAAGGCACAGATTCCTGTTCGTGCATTACTTGGAAAAAGTACTGTGGCTGTAATGGATTTCATCAATCTACAGGTGGGAGATATTATCAGATTGGACACACATATGGAAGATGAGTTGGATGTGTATGTTGGTAATATAGTTAAATTCAAAGCATTGCCCGGTTCTGGCGCGGATAATTATGCCGTTAAAATTACAGAAGTATTAAGGGAGGAGTAGACAGCAGATGGATGGAATGTTATCGCAGGAAGAAATTAATGCATTGCTAGGCAACGTGGATGACACTGCTTCAACTGGTTCTTCCTCAAGTTCTTCCGGTATGGGAACTCTTACTCCTGAGGAGCAGGATGCTATAGGTGAAATATCCAATATATGTATGGGAACTGCTGCAACGACGTTGTATTCGCTTGTTAATCAGAAAGTTACCATTACAACACCTTCGGTATCTATATGTTCCTGGGAAGATTTAGTAGCTGAATATGAAAGGCCTTGTGTCTTTATCACAATTTCATATAAAGTAGGAATCGAGGGTAATAATATCTTGATTCTTAGAGAAGATGATGTTAAAGTAATAACAGATTTAATGATGGGAGGAGATGGAACTAATCCTGCTGATGAGCTTACGGAGATTCATATGAGCGCAATATGTGAGGCTATGAATCAGATGATGGGATCTTCGGCAACATCCCTTTCTTCGATGCTTGGCGAGATGATCGATATATCACCGCCGTCAGCAGAACTTGTCAGTGTAATTGATGAGGTTGATTCATCTAAACTTGGTGATTTCCATACGAAAGATTTTGTTAAAGTGTTTTTCAAAATGGAAATTGGTGATCTGGTAGACAGTAGTATAATGCAGTTATATCCTATAGACCTTGCAAAGGAATTATTTGGAAAGTTTGTATCGTCTCAAGGGGAACCTGAACCGGCTATACCGACGCCTGAACCACCGAAACCGTCAGCTCCGCCTGAACCGGCACCACAGGTTGCACCGCAGTCAACACCGCAACAGCAGGCAGCGCAACCAATGATGGGGCAACCAATGATGGGGCAACCAATGATGGGACAACCGATGATGGGGCAGCCAATGGCATATAACTATACACCACCTCAACAAGAGGTTAATGCCCAACAGGTTCAATTCCAACCGTTTAATATGGGAATTAATCCTATAACACAGCAGGAGAACATTGATTTGATTATGGATGTTCCGCTAGAGGTTACGGTTGAACTTGGAAGAACAAGTAAGTCTATTAAGGAGATATTAGAGTTTGCTCCCGGTACAATCATTGAACTAGATAAGATTGCCGGTGAACCTATTGATGTACTTGTTAATGGTAAGCTTGTAGCAAAGGGTGAGGTAGTGGTTATAGAAGAAAGCTTTGGTATAAGAGTTACTGATATTATGAAACAATAAAAACTATAAAGCAAAAAATATGAAATGGAGAATACAAAATGGCAAAAAGTATTTTAATTTGTGATGATGCAGCTTTTATGAGAATGATGATTAAGGATATTTTGGTTAAGAATGGCTACAACATTGCCGGTGAGGCAGAGAACGGACTTAAGGCAGTTGAGAAGTACGCTGAAACTCAGCCTGATCTTGTTTTGATGGATATTACTATGCCTGAGATGGATGGTATTCAGGCTCTTAAGAAAATCAAAGAGCAGGATCCTAATGCGAGTGTTGTTATGTGTTCTGCAATGGGACAGCAAGCTATGGTTATTGAGAGTATTCAATCCGGTGCGAGAGATTTCATTGTTAAACCATTCCAGCCTGATCGTGTATTAGAGGCTGTCAAGAAAGCTGTAGAATAATTAATAATTTAATGAGGACCGTGATATACTATGGTTTGGCTTATATCAAATTCTGATATACAAATGATAGGACGTTTTATATGTCTGTTTTTGTTATCTGCTTTTGTAATTTTTCTTGCATATATTGCTGCGAGAATCACGGGGAGTTATCAATCCAATGTTTTAAATAAGCAGAGTAATATCCGAATTGTTGAGGCAATTAGGATCTCTGCAAATAAGACCATTGAGATAGTTAAGATTGGCGAGCGCTACTTTGCTATAGCTGTGTGTAAAGATAATGTTTCGTTATTAACGGAATTGGATGCGTCTGAGATAATAGAACAGGATAAGACATTAGAACCTATAGATTTTAAGAAAATATTGGATAAGATGAAGAATGAAAAAACAAAAAAAGATTGACAGAAATAATTTGAAATTTAATCTGTGTCGTATTGTAGAACGTATTCATATTAAAAAATTTATTATTGCTTATATCATCATTTTTTCGGTATTGTGTATGGGTTATACGGTACATGCTACCGGAATAGATGCTGATGTTTTGAGCAATGAGGAGACAGAGAATCTGACCAATATAGAGCATGATGTTCCGTTTACTCTTGGTGTTACTGTAGACACATCTAATGATCAGGGTAATCTTGCGGGTACATTACAGATGCTTTTGGTTATATCTGTAATTTCAATAGCTCCATCAATCGTTGTTATGATGACATCGTTTACCAGGATAATTATTGTGTTCCATTTTTTAAGGACTGCACTTGGTACTCAATCATCTCCGCCTAACAATGTTTTGATAGGGCTTGCGTTGTTTTTGACACTTTTTATTATGACACCGACTATGAATCGTATCAAGACGGAAGGTCTTGACCCTCTTTCTAAGGGAGAACTAACACAGGAAGAAGGCTTGAAAGCGTGTATGGAACCTCTTAGGGACTTTATGTTTGATAACGTTGATGCTAAAGATGTTAATTTCTTTCTTGATATGGCTAAGATTGATGAAGTTGAGGAGATTCATGATGTGCCCAGTTCAGTTTTGATCCCTGCATTCATGATGGGAGAACTTCGGAAAGCGTTTATAATCGGATTTATGATATATATTCCTTTTATAATTATTGATATGGTTGTTGCATCAACACTTATGGCAATGGGTATGATGATGCTTCCGCCAACAACAATTTCGATGCCGTTTAAGATACTTTTGTTTGTTATGGCTGATGGTTGGAATCTTATAATAGGTGAATTGGTTAAGAGCTTTAATTATTAGCTTTAATATTATATGATTTAGTCTGAAGAAAGAGGGGATGGTTTTGTCTACCGGAATAGTAATTGATATAGCAAGAGAGGCTCTATGGCTAATAATTAAATGTTCTGCTCCGCTTCTGATCGTATCACTTGTTGTAGGTTTGACAATTAGCATTTTTCAGACTATCACATCTATACAGGAGCAGACACTAACGTTTGTGCCAAAGATTTTGAGCATTTTTATTACCCTGATAATAGCAGGTGGCTGGATCATGGATAATATAATTACTTTCATGAATCACCTGTTTGAAAACTTTTCTACTTATGTGAGGTAGCATATGATTGAAAAGTCTTTTTCCATATATCATTTGGAATATTTTTTGGTAATTGTTGTTAGAATATTAGGTGTTATGGCATTTGCTCCTATATTTGGGAATCGACCGGTTACGAGGCGGGCAAGGATTTTCATTGCTTTGGCCGTATCCTTAGCAATATTTACTGCTTACCCCTATGTGCCGCTGAAATATACGACCTTTTGGGGTTATTCTTTTATATTGTTAAAAGATTTACTGGTTGGTATTACAATAGGATTTATGTCTAATATAACATTGACTATAATACAGATGTCGGGGCAGTTTATAGATAGGGAACTTGGTTTTTCGATGGTATCTAATTTTGACCAGACATTTAATACCGAGACTACCATAACTGCAGAATTTTATAATATGCTTATTATGGTAATAATGCTGTGTTCTGATATGCATTACTTTGTTTTATCTGCTCTGTCGGACTCGTTTGAATTGATTCCGATAGGTAATAGTGTGGTAGATACAGGGATTCTTTATGAAACAATGATTCATTATATGGTGAGTTATTTTGTGATAGCTGTAAGAATCAGTCTTCCTGTACAGATTTCGATAATGTTGTTGAATGTAGTTTTAGGAGTGTTGGCAAAAACATCTCCACAGATGAATATGTTTGTAATAGGTATCCAGCTCAAAATATTTGTTGGATTTGCTATATTATTTGTCACTTTAGGATTCCTTCCTAATATTACCCAGTTCATTTATACTGAAATGCAGGATATAGTGACAGATGTTTTGAAAGCATTTTTACCCGTTACATAATCATTGTTAATAATAACGTTTAAATGAATGTGGTGATACAATGGATTATGATTATAAGCTTGTACTTGCCTTAGATCTTCAGATGTTTGCAAAAGAGGGTCCGGGAGGCGAGAAAACAGAAGATGCAACTTCTAAGAAATTACAGGATGTACGTGAGGAAGGTAATGTTGCAAAAAGTACAGAGGTTGTTACAGCAGCATCGCTTCTTACATTGTTTTTATGTTTGAAAATAGGAGTTGGTTTTGTAGGAAACAGATTGCTATCAAGCTTTGACAGATTCTACTCACTCATTCAGAGATTTATTTCTGAGGGGATAAACACCTCTAATTTGCGTTATCTGTTTGTTAAATTTTCATTGGAACTTGGAATAGCGGTTGCACCATTTCTTGTAACGGGTTTTGTGGTTGCTATACTGGCTAATGCTTTACAGTTTAAGTTTAAAGCTACAGCAAAACCGCTGATGCCAAAACTTAGCAAGATTAATCCAATTAATGGATTTAAGCGTATTTTTTCGCCTAATACACTTGTTGAACTGCTTAAGTCTATTGTTAAGATTGGAATGATTTCATATCTGGCATATGGAATATTTGTCGATCATGTGAAGGATATTTTTCTTTTGTATGATATGTCGATTGCTCAGGCTATTGGTCTGATGTTTGATATCATTATGGAACTCGGTATCAAAATCAGTATATTATTTATTATCATTGGCGCTGCTGATCTTTTTTATCAGCGATGGAAATTCAAAGAAGACAATAAGATGACAAAGCAGGAAGTAAAGGATGAGTTTAAGAATTCAGAAGGTGATCCTCATGTTAAGGGTCAGCAGAAACAGAGAATGCAACAGGCATCTCAGCGAAGAATGATGGCGGCAATACCTGAGGCTGACGTTGTTATCACAAACCCTACGCATTTTGCGGTTGCCCTGGCGTATGAATCAGGAAAAGGACAGGCACCCGTTGTTGTCGCGAAAGGTGCGGATTTTGTTGCAGCGAGAATCAAAGATATTGCAAAAGAAAATGATGTTGTGATAGTTGAAAATAAACCATTGGCAAGAATGCTTTACTATAATGTTGACCTGGATACAGAGATACCGCCTGAGTTATATCAGGCAGTTGCCGAAGTTTTGGCATATGTATATCAATTAAAAGACAGAGTTAGCTAAACAGATAATATACCGGAATGGAGGTGAATAAAATAATGCGAAACATCAAATTTCAGGGCGATCTATTTGTTGGATTATACCTGTTGTTAGCAATTGTTTTATTCATTATTCCGATACCTGCGTTTATGCTGGATGTATTGATAACTTTTAATATTATGGTTGCATTATCGATACTTTTTAATTGTCTTTATGCAGAAGAAACACTTTCAATGTCGAGTTTTCCTACGATTCTTTTGTTTACAACTGTGTTTCGAATAGCACTTAATATTTCGTCTACAAAATTAATCTTGTTATATGGCAATCCCGGAGTAGTGGTACAGACCTTTGGTGATTTTGTGGGTGGTGGTAACCTGATTGTTGGTGCTATCATTTTCATAGTTCTTGTAATCATTCAGATGGTTGTCATCAACAAAGGTTCTGAACGTGTTTCAGAAGTAACGGCACGTTTTACGTTGGATGCAATGCCCGGTAAACAGATGGCTATTGATGCTGACTTGAATACGGGAGCAATTACCGATCAGGAGGCGATGGCCAGAAGAGACAAAATTCAGCAGGAATCAGCCTTCTTTGGTTCCATGGACGGTGCTACTAAGTATGTAAAGGGAGACGCGACAGCCGGTCTTATAATAACAGCAATTAACCTGGTTGGTGGTATTGCAATGGGAGTTATGCAACAGGGACTTTCTATGCAGGAAGCCATGCAGACATATACGATTTTGACGATAGGTGATGGTCTTGTATCGCAGATTCCTTCTATGCTTATTTCTATTGCAACAGGTATTTTGGTAACCAAAGCATCGAAGGCATCGAATATTGGTGACATAATGATCAGCCAGTTGTTTAAGTTGCCTAAAGTTATGTATATGGTTGGTGGAGCTTTGTGTTTTCTTGGAGTATTTACACCTTTGCGGGCGGACGGAAGAATACTTGTATATTTAGGCTTTGGTCTCGGATTGATTGTTTTAGGTCGTCTTATCAAGCAGTCTGCTGAGGTAGAGGCTATAGAGGAAGAGGTGCAGGAAGAAGAAGTTGCTGCTGATGAAATCAGAAGACATGAAAATGTTAACGCTCTGTTGCAGGTGGATCCAATTGAATTAGAATTCGGTTATGGTATTATTCCGCTTGCCGATGTCAATCAGGGCGGAGATCTTCTTGATCGAGTTGTTATGATAAGAAGACAGATAGCATTGGAACTTGGTGCGGTTGTTCCTATCATAAGACTAAGAGATAATATACAGCTTAATCCTAACCAGTACATAATTAAAATAAAAGGTATACAGATAAGTGAAGGAGAGATTCTTTTTGATCATTATATGGCGATGAATCCGGGCTATGTTGAAGAAGAAATTACCGGTATACCGACATTTGAACCTTCGTTTCATCTGCCTGCAATATGGATAACGGAAGCTCAGAGAGAAAGAGCGGAATCTATGGGCTATACCGTTGTTGATCCGCCGTCTATTATCGCTACACATTTAACAGAAGTGATCAAGTCTCATCTTGATGAGCTTCTTACCAGACAGGATGTACAGAACCTCATTAATAATGTTAAAGAAAATAACCAGACTTTGGTAGATGAACTAGTTCCCAAAATGCTTGGAGTCGGTGATATCCAGAAGGTATTGCAGAATCTTCTCTCGGAAAATATATCTATCAGGGATCTTGTTACTATATTTGAGACGCTTGCTGATTATGCGGCTACAACAAGAGATACTGATATTTTGACTGAATACGTAAGACAGCGTTTAAAACGTGCTATTTCAAATACATATTTTGCAGAGGGAGAGATGACTACTGTAGTGACTCTTGATCCGAAGGTTGAACAGGATATTATGAATTCGGTTAAACAGACTGAGCAGGGTGCGTACATAACACTTGACCCTGCAGTTACAAAAAGAATCCTTAATTCGACAGAACGGGAGATAAGAAAGTTGGAGGATCAGGGGAAAGCACCTATAATTATTACATCTCCAATTGTAAGAATGTATTTTAAAAAGTTGACAAAAGACTATTTTAAAGATTTAATAGTAATATCATATAATGAAATAGAATCAGATGTGGAATTACAATCTATCGGGGTGGTGACAGACAATGATAATTAAAAAGTTTCAAGGTAATACCGAGACTGAGGCGATAATGCTTGCCAAGGAGAATCTTGGTAAAGACGCAATAGTTATGAATATTAAAACAATAAAACCGAAGGGACTTTTTAAATTTTTTAGAAAGACGTTGGTTGAGGTGACGGCCGCGGTTGATGAGGTTTCTGATAAACATAAGGCTAAAGAAAGTGAGACTGCATCTAAGATTAATGCATCTATTGATGAGAAGTTGCATCCTTCTGCCAAGACAGCTAATTCAACAAGCGATGATGGTAAGGATTTAGAAGAAAAATTAAACAGTCTTGCCATGCTTTTAGAAGAACAGATAGAAAATTCAAAAAATGATCGAAAAAAGGATGCTTTAAAAACAGAAAAGAAAACGGAAAAAAAGTTGGCTGATACTGAAAAAAAGTTGGACGAAAAGAAAGAATCCGGGAAGGATACGGAAAAAACTAAGGAAAAAGATGAATCAAAAGAGACGAGCAGCTTAAAGGATAAGTCTATTGATCTTATAATGGAACAGCTCACTGCAAATGAGGTTTCTTACCAGTATGCAAAACAGATAATTGATGAAATAATGCACGCGGGTAATATAAGAACCTTAGATGATATGCTTGCGTGTGTTTATCAGAAAATAATACTCAAATTAGGACAGACGAAACCGATAAGTTTCGATAAAGGTGACAAGAAGCCTAAGATAATATTTTTTGTGGGTCCTACCGGGGTCGGTAAAACTACCACTATAGCCAAGCTGTCTTCAAAACTTCTTCTTGATGAAAAGAAGAAAATTGCGATTTTTACATCGGATACATATAGAATAGCCGCTGTCGAACAGATAAAAACATATGCTAATATTTTGAAGATTCCTGTCGAAGTAATATATGAGACAAAAGACCTTGACAAGGCACTCCCGAAGTATTCTGAATATGATTACATATTGATTGATACTGCCGGACGTTCTCATAAAAATAAAGAACAGACAGATGACCTCAAGGCTTTATATAATGCTTTTGAGGATTGTACGTTATTTACCTATCTTGTATTGAGTGCTACAACTAAGTATAAGGATCTCAAGAAAATTACATCCTTGTATGAGGATATAACGGAATGTTGTCTTATATTTACAAAGCTTGATGAGACAGATGCAATTGGTAATATTTTGAACATTAAACTTGATACGGGAATGCCGCTGTCATACATCTCTTATGGACAAAATGTACCTGATGATATTGAGGTGATGAATCCGCAGATCATCGCAAAACAATTGTTGGGAGGTGGCGATGGCTATGGATCAGGCAGATAAGTTAAGACAAAAAGTGGAACTGTTAAAGGAAAAGGCGCCTACAGCAAGAGTAATAGCTGTTACAAGTGGAAAGGGTGGTGTTGGAAAAACCAGTTTATCTGTTAATCTTGCATTACAATTTCGTGAACAGGGAAAAAAGGTTGTAATTTTGGACGCTGATTTTGGACTTGCTAACGTAGAAGTGATGCTGGGAATAAGACCACAATACAACCTTGCAGATCTTATTTTTGATAATAAATCGATAGAAGAGATCATTACAGAAGGTCCTATGGGTATCGGCTTTATTTCCGGTGGCTCGGGTGTTCAGGATCTTGTCAATCTGGATAAAGACAAGCTAAAAAAACTAATAGCAAAGTTAGTGAAACTTGACAGTTTATATGATATTGTTATTATTGATACAGGGGCAGGAATTGCTGATTCTGTAATAGAATTTGTACTAAGTTCTCCGGAGGTTTTGCTGGTGGTTACACCAGAGCCGACTTCGATTACCGACTCGTATTCTCTGTTGAAGGCAGTTAACAGGAAAAAAGAATTTGTCAGAGAACAGAAATCAATCAGGGTTGTTACCAACCGTGTTTCCAATAAGGCTGAGGGTCAGGAAATATATGACAAAATCAGTATTGTTGTTTCAAAATTTTTGAATATACAATTGGATTATCTTGGATATATACCCGATGATAAGAGAATTGTTAATGCGGTAATAGAACAAAAACCGATTTCGCTGACTGCACCGGACAGTGAACCGGCATTTCATATCAGAAATATATGTAACAGGTTATTGAATCTGCCGGAGGATAATGAGAAACCGGAAGGAATTGCGAAAGTTCTGCTTAATTTTATAAAAACCAAGAAAAAGAGTCATTAATTATATTATTAAATAGGAGATTATATGGATAAGCGTATAACAATAGGTGATAAAATAGATCTTAAGAAAATTGATAAACGTCTCTCCGCTGATCTTGACAAAGTTATGCCTAACTATATCAGTCAGGTGTTGGATGAAGCTGAAAACGGAGATCTTTTAGTTGCCATGCCTGTTTACGAGGGAAGGGTTATTCCGCTTAATGTTGGAGATGAATATGATACTACTTTTTATACGAAATCCGGGTTGCTTAACTGCCGCACGGTTGTTACAGGACGTTATAAAAAGGGAGCTCTTTTTCTACTTGCTCTTTCTACACTTAGTGAACTTAAAAAAATACAGAGACGTGAATACTTTAGACTTAACTGCAGAAATCCGTTGAAGTACAGGGTTTTAGGTGAAGACGAAAGAAATGAGATAGAGAAGGGGAATACATACGATATTCAGTTAGAAGAAGATGAGTGGAAAAATGGTATAATGCTGGATCTGTCTGGTGGCGGAATCAGGTTTGTATCGGCATTTCGTGACGAAAAAGATGTGATGCTTCAGGTGAGATTTGAGTTTGTGCATGAAGGTAATCCAATTATGGTTTATTCGTATGCTCAATTATTGAGATGTGAAGTTAGCGAAAACAATAAATCTATATACGATCATAGAATAAAATTTTTTCATATGGATAGAAACGTACGTGAATCTATTATAAAATATATCTTTGATATTCAAAGACAGATGAGAGTGAAAGAAAGTGGAATGAAATAATATTATTTTGTTCCACTTTTGTTATTATGCACTTATGTGCAGTGATGTGTTTGGTATAATTAATACAGTTATATTTCATGAGGTGGGAAAATGGCTTACGACAGGGTATCTAAGCTAGTTTTGATAGCCAGCTCGACGGGTGGTCCGAAAGCATTACAAAGCGTGATACCATTCATTTCGAAGAAGATTGCTGCACCGGTTTTGATAGTGCAGCATATGCCTAAGGGGTTTACTGCAACACTTGCAGAAAGACTTAATCAAATGAGCGAAATAGATGTCTCTGAAGTTGTTGACGGTGAATACTTGTGTAATGGTCATGTTTATATTGCTGCAGGGGGAAAACATCTTGAGGTTGTAAAGGATCGTAGTGGACAACTTCAATTTAAGGAAAATCTATCAGACCCTATTAATGGTTTAAGGCCGTGTGCCAATTTGACATTTAATAGTCTGGTACCTGCATCATTAGAGTATATTGTTTGTGCTGTTCTGACCGGGATGGGAGCAGATGGCTGTTTAGGAATAAGCGAGCTTAAGAAAAATCACAAAATATATACAATTGCGCAGAACAGGGAGACTTGTGTGGTTTACGGTATGCCAAGAGCAGTTGTAGATAGCGGTATTGCTGACACAATATTGCCTTTAGATAGTATAGCGAGAGAAATTAATAAAAAAATGGGGGTGTAGTAGAATGGATTTAAGTCAATATCTGGAGATGTTTATTGATGAGACGAAAGAACATTTACAAAATCTTAACGATCAGGTGCTCGTGTTGGAGGCTGAGCCGGATAACATTGATACTATCAATGAGATTTTCCGTGCTGCCCATTCTTTGAAGGGTATGGCCGGTACTATGGGATTTAAGCGTATGCAGAGACTTACCCATGACATGGAGAATGTTTTCTCAAAAATTCGTGAAGGTAAAATGAGCGTTACGCCTGATCTGGTTGATATCGTGTTCAAATGTCTTGATGCGATTGAAGAGTATTTGGACTGCATTATCAATACGTCAGATGAAGGTGAAAATGATAACGAAGAAATAATACGTATGCTCAATGCATGCCTGGAATCGGATGGAGCAGCACCGGCAGAGAAACCCGCTGAACCTGAGAAAGCAGAACAGGCAGAAGCGCCGGCCCAGACCAGTGGAGCAGGAGATGATAAGAAAAAGTTTTTACATATTGAGATTGCTGATTTTGAAAAGAATGCCATTTCTGAGGCAAAGGCCAAGAATCTTAATGTGTATGGTGCTACGGTTTATGTCGATGAGAATTGTATTCTTAAGGCGGCAAGAGCATTTCTTGTATTTAAGGGTATAGAGGGTATAGGTGAAGTTATCAAATCGGTTCCCGGAGTTCAGGATATTGAAGATGAAAGATTTGATCTTGATTTTTCAATGTTGATTATATCCGATAAGGATATTGAACAGGTTAAAAAGGTTATAGCTGACGTTTCTGAGATTAAGGAAGTTGTAATAGAAAATTATGAAGTTCCCGCAGATGCTGAAGTTGTAAGTTCAGTAAGAGAAACTGATAATAAGAGCCAGAAGAAGAAAGAAGATACCAAGAAAACTTCTACTACTAAGGCTAATGCAAAACCTGTTGCAAATCGTTCTGTTCGTGTAGATATTGAGAAACTGGATGTTCTTATGAATCTTGTCAGTGAGCTTATTATCGCTAAGAATGGTCTTGTTTCTGTAAGCAACAGCAACAGAAGTGACGATAACAGAGCTGACAATAAGGCTGCAACACAGAGCTTTAATGAGCAGATAGAGTATCTTGAAAGAGTTACGACCAACTTACATGAGTCGGTAATGAAAGTACGAATGGTTCCTATTGAAAGCGTAGTAAGCCGATTCCCTAGAATGATCAGAGACCTCTCTAAGAAACTCGGTAAAGAGATGGAACTTATTATGACAGGTGAAGAGACAGAGCTTGACCGTACCGTTATTGATGAAATCGGTGATCCACTTATGCACATGTTACGTAATTCTGCCGATCATGGTCTTGAGTCAACTATCGATCGTTTGAAGATTGGTAAACCTCAGGTAGGTACTATTCAGCTTAACGCTTATCAGGATGGTAATAACGTAACAATTGAAGTTATAGATGACGGTGGCGGAATTGATGTTGAGAAGGTAAAACAGTCTGCTATCAAGAAAGGTCATATAACAGAAGAGCAGGCTGAAATGCTCTCAGAAAAAGAGGCAATAGATCTTCTTTTCAGACCGGCATTCTCTACAGCAGAGAAGATTTCAGATGTATCCGGACGAGGAGTTGGTCTTGATGTTGTTAAGAATAAGATTGAGGGTCTCGGCGGTGATGTAGAGGTAAGTACAAAGCTTGGAGAAGGTACGAAGTTTACAGTACGTCTTCCTCTTACACTTGCAATTATTCAGGCTCTTATGGTTGAAATAAGGGAAGAGAAATATGCAATTCCTCTTAATTCTATTGTTACTATCGAGGATATACTTGTCAGTGATATCAAGTATGTTCAGCAGAAAGAGGTAATCAATTTAAGAGGTACAGTAATTCCTATCGTAAGACTTGATGAAGTATTGGATTGTCCTCCTAGAGATGAAGATGAAGAGAATCTGGTTGTCGTTATTGTTAAGAAAGGTGACAAACAGACAGGACTTGTTATTGATAATCTTTTGGGACAGCAGGAGATCGTTATCAAACCACTTGGTAAATATATTAATATTCCTAAGATTATCAGTGGTGCAACAATATTAGGTGATGGCGGTGTCGCACTTATTATTGATTCAAATTCATTAGTATAAGGGGGTATTAAAGATGGATGAGAATGAAATCTTGACAGAACCGAAACAGTATATAGTTGTTAAGTTGGATCAGGAACAATATGGTATTGATATTTCATTTATTGATAACATTGTTCGTATGCAGAGAATCACAAGAGTACCAAAAGTTCAATCCTTCTTCCCGGGTGTAATTAATCTTCGTGGTGAGATTATACCGGTAATGAGTTTGAGAAACAGATTTGGACTTGAAGATAAAGAATATACAAATGCAACCAGAATGATCATTTTGAAGCCGGAAAATGGTGCAAAGATTGGTGTTTTGGTTGATGAAGTAAGAGAAGTTGTAACTCTTGGTGAGGACAGCATAGAGAAGGCAACAAGAGATGAACAGGGCATGAATCTTCTTGGTATCGGTAAGTATAAGGATACATTGATTTCTTTACTAAACATTCAGGAAATAATTCAGGAATTGGATAATGCATAAAGGATTAGTAATAGAAGATTGATATAGGAGATTACTATGAATAATCAAGATTTAACTGGTATGAAATTAGATGTGCTCAAGGAAATTGGTAATATTGGTGCAGGTAATGCTACTACATCATTATCTATTTTGTTGAATAACAATCTACGTATGGAGTTACCTATAGTTAAGATTATGAATTTTGATGAAGTTCCTGAAAGAGTGGGTGGAGCTGAAACAATAGTTTCAGCTGTACTTACTCATTTCAAAGGTGATGTCTCCGGAATGATACTTTTTATATTGGAGCTTGAAGAGGCTAAGAATCTTGCCGGTTCAATGCTTGGAAAGAAATATGAAGAGGGATTTATTGAATTTGACCACATGGATAAATCTGCTTTGAAAGAAGTAGGAAACATTCTGATGAGTTCATATTTATCTTCTATAAGTACACTTACCAATTTGCAGGTACATACAGAACCTCCGGCGATTTGCGTTGATATGGCGGGTTCTGTGCTTGATCTACCGCTTATTGAGTTGGGTCAGATAGGTGATAATGCTCTTGTTATTGATTCTAAATTTTTAGATAAAGACGAACCTATTGACGGATTTCTTATGTTTGTTGCTGATGAGGAATCTTATGATAAAATTTTTAAATCATTAGGAATAATCTAATTTCTTTTGGTTAGGGAATCAGGTGTTAATTTTATATGTCAGAAGTAATTAAAGTAGGCATTGCGGATTGGAAAATATGCAGTGCACCTGATACGATCACAACTATTGGATTAGGATCGTGTGTAGGTATAGTTATATATACAATTGGTGATTCGTTTTGTGGATTGCTTCATATAATGTTGCCGTCCAGCAAAGAGATCAGAAATAATGCAAATCGATCTAAGTTTGCCGATACCGGAATTGAGGATTTGGTCTCTGCCCTTGAAAAAAAGGGGATGAAAAGAATACAAATGAGAGCAAAGATTGCCGGTGGTGCGAAAATGTTCCAGTTTACGAGCAAATCTGATATTGGTACTATTGGCGATAGAAATGTTGATTCGGTCAAGAATGTTTTAAAGGAGTATAATATTCCTATCGTTTCAGAGGATTGTGGGGCAGATTACGGTAGAACGATAAGCTTTGACCTCGATACCAAGATGTTGACAGTTCGTTGTGCCGGAAGAGCAGATAAGCAGATTTAGGAGTTGTTTGATGAAACTACAATATTTGAGAGCATTTATTGTGTTATTAGCCGATCTTATAACGTTGATCATTAATATAAGAACAGGCAGGGAGGTTACGGTTTCCCTGCTAATTGTTTTGATAGTTACGGTAGTGTTTTATTTTATAGCTACTTTAGTGGTTGAGGTATTACAAAAAGGATTGGAAAAAGCTCAAAATATAGACAGAGAATTAGATGAACAGAAAAGGCTTCAAGAAAGACAGAAAGAGCTTGAAGAAGAAAAAGAAAATCAAGAAAATTCTTTTGGAGATATAGAAGAAGAGTTTTGATTTAATTTGATATTTATGGGGTGTTGTAATGGATGAAGCAAAGAGGTCAAAGCTTTGGGAAGATTATAAACGTACTAAAGATGATAAGCTGCGTGAGCAGATTATAGTCGAGTACGTTTCTTTGGTTAAGCTTGTTGCCGGTAGACTTAATATGTATTTGGGGTATACTGTCGAATATGATGATTTGGTTAGTTATGGTGTTTTTGGGCTTATTGATGCTATTGATAAGTTTGATTTTGACAAGAATATCAAGTTTGAAACCTATGCCAGCTTACGTATTCGAGGGTCGATACTTGATCATATAAGAAAATTAGATTGGATACCAAGGTCTGTCAGACAGAAACAAAAACAGTTAGATGCTGCAATAGCATCTTTGGAAAAAGAAAAAGGTGTCAATGTAACAGATAAAGATATTGCAGAAAAACTTGGTATTTCACTTGAAGAATATAGAAATTGGGAAAGTCTTTCGAATATATCCAATATTGCGTCATTAGATGAGTTTATCGAACTTGGTACAGATGGCGGAGTTAAGGAATTTCGAAATACAACATATATTGAACCCGAAGAATCCATAGATAATGATGAAGTCAAGAAAATGATTATGGATGCTTTGGAGTTATTAACTGAAAAAGAAAAGAAAGTCGTTTTACTTTATTACTATGAAGATCTTACATTAAAAGAAGTTGCTAAAGTTCTTGAGGTATCCGAATCTCGTATATCTCAGCTTCATTCCAAGGCTTTGGAAAAAATGAAGAAACATTTAGGAAAATACTTCGAATTATTGATGGGATAAATAGATACAGGAGGCAAATATGAAATATAGCAATGCTTATTTTCAACTTGATATTCGTTCTGATGGGGTATATCTTCATTTATATCCTGCGAAGGACAATGGTAAACATATTGAAATTCAGGAATTAGTTAGGTATCTTGAGGGTTGCGGTATTAAAGACTACGACCTTAAGGCTCTTAACAGTGCTGTTGTTGAGAATACTCAGGAAAAGGATATATTAATTTCAAAAACTATAATATCTGAGGTTTCTGAGAAGGCTGATGTTAGAATTTCCGATGATAAAATGTTGGCGGTTATAAGATTTTATCCGCCATCAAAAAATGGAAAGTTTATGAGCGAAAAAGAAATACTTGGAGAACTTGAAAGATTAAACATCAAATTTGGAGTCAGTCAAAAAATAATTACTGCATATATGAATGGACGACAGTTTTGCAGAGATATTCCTATAGCTAAGGGTAAGCCGGTGGTTCAGGGCAAGGATGCACAGATTAAATATTACTTCAACACAAAACCTACGGCATCACCTAAATTGCTTGAGGATGGAAGTGTTAATTTTCATGATTTGTCTCTTTTTGTTTCTGTAAAGAAGGATGATCTTCTTGCCGAAATGATTCCCGAAGTGCCGGGTGAAGATGGTATGAATATAATGGGAAGACGAATTGCTTCATCACCTGTTAAAAAGAAAATACTCAAATTTGGTAAAAATATAAGGTTGACAGAGGATGGACTTAAGATATACTCTGAGATAGATGGAGATGTCAAACTTGAAGGTGGTATGGTCTTTGTATCAGATACATACCGTATTCCGGCAGATGTCAACCCGTCGACAGGAGATATTAATTATAATGGTAATGTTGTTATTGCCGGTAATGTACACTCCGGATTTAAAGTAGAGGCTTCCGGTGATATTGAAGTGCAGGGAGTTGTTGAGGGTGCTGTTCTCATTGCAGGTGGTAATATAGTCTTGAAACGTGGAATTCAGGGTATGGGCAAAGGTGTGTTACAAGCCGGAAATGATATTGTAACCAAGTTCATAGAGAGCAGTACTGTCAAAGCCGGAAATGTTGTTAATACTGGTTCGAGTCTTCACTCTGACATAGAAGCGGGTGAGGAAGTAATCGTCAGCGGTAGAAAAGGTTTTGTTATTGGCGGAACTGTTTCTGCCGGCAAGAAGATTGTTGCAAGTGTATTTGGTAATAAAATGAATACTGCAACAGAGTTACGCGTTGGTGTAAAACCTGAAATTATGGACAGATACAAAGAGCTTAATGCACTGATAAGTGAAAAACAAAGCAGAATGCTTGAAAACAGACAGACTCTTGAAACGCTCAAAAAGAAATTGGCAGGCGGAGCAAAACTCTTGCCCAATCAGTTGGTGCTTGCAAAACAGGCAGGAGAAGAGTTGAAAGTATTATCTGCTGAGCTTGAGTCCGATTCAGAGGAATACATGCAGTTGAAACAGGAAATAGAGAACAATAAGGATGGAAAGATTATTGTCAATCAGACAATTTTTCCGGGTGTGAGCATGATTATATCTAATAGGGTTTATCCTATAAAAGATGCTCTGACACACTGTCAATTCTATGTGAAAGATGCTGATGTTGTTAGTTCTCCGGTTTAGGAGGTGGTTGTATGATCAGACCTATTGATATGCAGATGATTTTACCCCGTACTGAGACTGTAGGAATGGAAAAACAGGCAGAGCAGCATAAAATTTTAAATGCTAATGCCGATGCAGCAAACGAGGTGGCCAAAGAAATACAGCACAACAGCGAGGCGGTAATTCAAAAAGATCCGAATGCATTTACAGATTATAAGTATGATGCCAGAGAAGAAGGTAACGGCACGTACAGAAGACCTAAGAAAAGAAAGCAACATCCAAATGATGACGGTGAAGAAACAATTGATGGAAAAGTAACCGGCATATTTAAGGATTCCATCGGAGATAACAAAGATGGGGGTTCTAAGAAAAAAGAACCTCCTAGAGTTAATATACAAATATAAGGAGAATAACTACATATGACTGTAACAGTTGTAGTGATGATTTTGCTAGGTATAGCATTTGTTATAGCAAGCTTCTTCATTACTGAAAAATTATCAAGCAAAGAAGACATATATAAGGTAGACATGATGACAGTTGGAGAAGATTATCAGTTTTCTGACAGAGAATTACAGATAATCAAGAGAAAAATAGAAGATGTGATAGCTACACAGGCTAAGGACATTTTGTATGAGACTAATGAATCACTTTCCAACATGGCTAATGAAAAAACTATGGCATTAGGTGATTATGCTGTAGCCGTTTGTGATGAAATTGAAAAAAATCACAAAGAAGTAATGTTCTTATACAGTATGCTTGATGATAAACAGAAGGAAATCATGAAGACCGTCAAGGATGTCGATGAAGCAAGGCATGAGGTCAAGGAAATGATAAATGAGAGCAGAGAAGAGAAAGAACAGCTTGTTGAAGCTTCAAAGCCAGTTAAAAAAGAAGAGGTATCAATTGCTGAACCGTTAACTAAAGTGAATGCTGAAGAAGACATACATGAAAAAGCGAATAAAATAATATCTGAAAAGACTGTTACAAAAGAAACTGAAAAGATTTCAGAGGAAGAAAGTATCAATGTTGATATATCAGAAGAAAAATTACCGGATATAGATGAATCATCTATTGATGATCTGGAAGAAAATCTGGATGATATTTTTGCAGAATTAGATAAAACAGATATAAATTTTGATGAGGTATTGGAAAGTGATTTTAAGGACGATTCCAACGCTAACGATATAATATTGGAAATGTATCAGAATGGAAGATCTGTTATTGAAATAGCAAAAGAGCTTGGACTTGGCGTTGGTGAGGTTAAGCTTGTCATAGATCTTTATCAGGGAGAGTAACAATGAAATTTAAATATTATTTAAGAGGTATAGGAATAGGCATAATATTTGCGTCAATTGTATTTCTGGTGGCTTATAGAGAGCATGTTCCGAACAAGATGACTAATGAGGAGATAATCAGTAGGGCTAAGCAGTTAGGCATGGTAGAAGCTAATGAGCCAATTAATAAATTAATTGATAAGAAATCAAGCAAAGACTCTGAAAATACAGAGGATGTGACCACAGAAACTGTTACAACAGAAAGTACGACAGAGGTTGCCACAACGGAAGCTACGACAGAGGCAACAACAGAGGCAACAACAGAGGCAACTACAACAGAAGCCACTACAGAGACAACAACAGAGGCAACTACAACAGAAGCAACAACAGAGGCTACTACGACTGAAGTAACAACAGAAAAAGAAAAATCAGATAAAGCAAAGAAAGGTAAGTCTGATAAAGAAGAAGTTGAGATTACCATTTCAAGAGGTTCATCTTCTTATCCTGTTTGTTTGAAATTAAAGGAGCTCGGTTTGATAGAAAACGCCGAGGAGTACGATGATTACCTGATTGAGAAAGGTTATGCCAACAGGATTAGAGTGGGAACACACAAACTAAAGAAAGGTATGGATTATCATACAATAGCTGAGTTGATATCTGATCCGGTTAAAGATTGAATTTTTTTTATAAAAATACTTGAAACTTTTAAAAAAATATGTATTATATGTATATGCGGTTGTGTAACTGACGGTAGTGGGTAACCACAAGGGAGCACAACAATGATCGCGAAGTCGACCGTCTGGGCTCATTAAGTGACCCGGACGGTTTTTTTATTAATAAGGAGGATGTATTATGAAGATGCAATCATTAGCTAAGGAACTTTCTTCCACTACTTATCCAGGAAGAGGAATTGTAATTGGTAAAACACCGGATGGAAAACATGCTGCAATAGCCTATTTTATCATGGGAAGAAGTGAAAACAGTAGAAATCGTGTATTTGTTGAAGAGGGAGAAGGTATTCGCACTGAAGCATTTGATCCTTCAAAATTAGAAGATCCAAGTCTCATAATATATGCTCCTGTAAGAGTACTTGGCAATAAGACTATTGTAACTAATGGAGATCAGACAGATACCATTTACGAGCTTATGAACAAACAGTTTACATTTGAGCAGGCACTTCGCACAAGAGAGTTTGAGCCGGATGCTCCTAATTATACACCTAGAATTTCCGGTATTCTTCATATAGAGAACGGCAGCTATAACTATGCAATGTCAATCTTAAAGAGTAATAATGGTAATCCGGATGCTTGTAACAGATATACATTTGCTTATGAGAATCCTGTCGCAGGTGAGGGACATTTCATTCATACATATATGGGTGACGGCAATCCTTTGCCAAGCTTTGAAGGTGAACCTACACTTGTTGATATTCCTGACAGCATGGATGAGTTTGCAGAGCTTGTATGGAATAATCTTAATGAGGACAATAAGGTTTCTTTGTTTATCAGATATATTAATCTTGAGACAGGTAAGTATGAGACAAAGATAATCAATAAGAATAATTAAGTTAAAAAATCAAATTATTGATTTATAGTTTGCTTTTGTGCATATTAAGCAGTTCCAAAACAGACACGCTTTCGCTCCGTTGTTCGCGCAACGGTACTAATGCACTAAAATACAGTGCATAAGTACCGGCGGTCACAAAGGGTCTGTTTATGGATACTGCATAATATACACAACGCAATATACAGTAAACCCAAAATATATTTTTTATAATAATAAATATGAAAAGGAGTTATAAAGATGAATGAGTTTGTTTTGAAATATGGTTGTAACCCGAATCAGAAGCCTTCAAGAGTTTTCATGAAAGATGATAAGGATCTTCCTATTGAGATTTTATGTGGTAAGCCCGGATATATTAATTTGCTTGATGCATTTAACGGTTGGCAGTTAGTTAAGGAGTTAAAGAAGGCTACAGGTCTTCCTGCTGCAACTTCATTTAAGCATGTTTCACCTGCAGGTGCAGCTGTAGGACTTCCTCTTTCTGACGTTGAGAGAAAGATTTACTGGGTTGATGATATGGGAGAGCTTAGTCCGCTTGCAAGTGCTTATGCAAGAGCTAGAGGAGCTGACAGAATGTCATCTTTTGGTGATTTCATCTCGCTTTCAGATGTTTGTGATGTTGCAACTGCCAAGCTTATTAAGCGTGAGGTGTCTGATGGTATTATTGCACCGGGATATGAGGATGAGGCATTAGAGATTCTTAAAGCTAAGAAAAAGGGTAACTACTGTATTATCAAAATTGATGAGAATTATGTACCTGCACCTGTTGAGCAGAAGGATGTATTCGGTGTTACATTTGAGCAGGGAAGAAATGAGCTTGTTATAAATGATGAATTATTTGCTGATGTTGTTACAGAAGCAAAGGATATTCCGGAATCTGCTAAGATCGATCTTGCTATTGCAATGATTACATTAAAATATACCCAGTCAAACTCTGTATGTTATGCAAAGGGCGGACAGGCAATCGGTATCGGTGCAGGTCAGCAGTCAAGAATTCATTGTACAAGACTTGCAGGCAGCAAGGCAGATAACTGGTTCCTCCGTCAGAATCCAAAGGTTCTTAACCTTCCGTTTAAAGAGAATATCGGACGTGCTGACAGAGACAACACAATTGATGTTTATATGAGCGATGATTACATGGATGTTCTTGCTGACGGTACATGGGAGAACTTCTTTACTGAGAAGCCAGAGGTATTAACAAGAGAAGAGAAGCGTGCATGGCTTGATACTCTTACAGATGTATCACTTGGTTCAGACGCATTCTTCCCATTTGGTGATAATATCGAGAGAGCACACAGAAGTGGTGTTAAATATATTGCACAGCCGGGTGGATCTATCAGAGATGATAATGTGATCGAGACATGTAATAAATATGGAATGGCTATGTGCTTTACAAAGATTAGATTGTTCCATCACTAAAATAGGGGGATGATAGCGAAACTCTTATAGATTTTCATCGTATGCAAATACCTCCAGTGACAGTCATAATTGCTTCGGGAACCGCTCCCGCTCGCGTTGAGTAACGTAGCAGTACTAAACTCGTGCAAGCACTAATTAAGTACTGACGTTCCACAAAGCCCTACGCAATTATTGAGCTGTCAGCTGCTCGGTATTTCTGCATACGCATATACTTTATCAAGAGTTTCGCTAGTTCTTGGTTGGACAGAGATGGAGTATTAAGAATAGAAGATTGTTATTATATATCAAGTATAATGAATTAAATAATAAAGTCCGCTCATGCTGACTATGGAAATCATTATATGGTTACCGTAATGAGGGCGTACTATATTTTATGGTTTATGTAACTAAAAATTACACTTCTAATAATGTAAGTGATTATTTAAAAATCATATAAATATATTCTTAAGAGAGGGACATAATTAATGAAGAGTATTAAAAAAAGAACATTACGAACATGGAGCAGAAGAATTATATCATTTGTATTGATTATATCCATGATGCTCACACTAATACCTGAGAGTGTCTATGCTTCAAAGAAAAAAACTGTTAATAACAATGAAGTATCATACACATATGGTGATTTTGACATAACTTTTGAAAAGAAATCATCACCCTCTGAGTTAGAGTAGTTGTCACCCACCTCCCATTTTGGTATGATAATTACCAAAGGGACAGGTGATGAATATGGGTTATAACAGATATCCAAAAGAAATGAAGGAAGCCA
>CADBCZ010000010.1 GCA_902793335.1 uncultured Lachnospiraceae bacterium | reverse complement strand
GCTTTTCGTCCTTTCGTTTTTATTACAGATAAGCCGGTTGTATTGATAAATTGTTGTGTGTCCTAGAATTATCCTTTAGAACATGAAACACATGTGGCACATCTTATTGAGCTAGCTTTTTCTCCAGTGGAGATAGCTGATAGATTAGGCCATGAGAGCATGTCGGTTACGATGACCTATTCGCATCTGTATCCATCAAAGCAGCGTAAGATGGCAGATAGGCTCAATCAGGATCATGAACGAATGGAGGAACAGCGGATGAGCAAGTTCAAAGAAAAACTGCCGGAAGACAGTAAAAAATATATGAAGACGATAGTTGCCTTTTCTAATGGTGATGGTGGCAGACTTATCATTGGTGTCAATGATGACAGAGAGGTTGTGGGAGTTGAACAGACAGCTGTTTTTAGCATGATTGATAAGATTACCAATGCTATAAGCGATAGTTGTGAACCTTTGATTATTCCTGATATTGCGCCACAAGCAGTGGGAGATAAAACGGTTATTGTGGTGGAAATTAGTGCTGTAAGGCAAAGACCTTATTATCAATGCTGTTGTTAATTGCAGTTACCTGCAGGGAAGTCTTGTGCAGGTGGCAATATATGATAATAGACTTGAAATCTCGTCTCCTGGTGGATTGATGCCGGGAGTTACGATTGAGAAGATGAAAGAGGGTCGCGAATGCTTTTGTTTATATGAATCTTATCGAACAATGGGGGAGTGGTATTCCAAAGATATTAGCACAGACTAAAGAGTATGGACTTCCAGAGGTTGATTTTATCGATATGGGAATTGCCCTTAGGGTTAATATGTATCGTGCTCTTCCGGAAGATGAAAAGCAAGCGATAAAAAACAAGCGATAAGCGATAATTCTAAGCGACAAACGATAAAAGTGAGCGATAGTAGAAATATGTTTGCAGAATATATGTTGCAACATGGTGCTTCTACAACAGCTGAAATGGCCGAATTTTCTGGTCTTAGTCCGCAGAGAACAAGGGCAATTTTGTCAAAAATGGTAGATGATGGAATTATAATTGCGGAAGGGTCAAATAAAACTAGAAAATATCGATTGCAATAAACAAGCGATAAATATATAATGTGGAATAGAAGGAATTGGTAACTTCAATAAATACTTCCGGTTGCACTTTGGTTGCAAAAAGTTATAAAAAGCAAAAAAATCGCTGGAATAAACGTAAAACCACAACAACATATAGCCATAAAAGAAAATCAATCTCACTAGAAGTTGATGCTTTTCTAGAGATGGAGTAGGCTTAGAGTGGCTTAGAGGTCAATCCCTAGAATTCAGTATTTTCAAGGTCTGAGACCGTGTGAAAAAACACGGTCTCAGGCCTTTTTTTGTTTATCGCTTCTAAAATGCTTCTAATTTTTTCAAAAAATGCAGAAGCGAAATATATACGTTTTAAGGAAACTTGTAGTAGCTTCGGGTGGTGCGTAGGATGTGGTTGAAAATTAATCGCTCAAAACATGATTAAATATTTTGTGAAAAAATATTGCATAAAAAATATTTTCTGATATAATAATGATAGAAAGAATAGAAGCAATTTGGAGGAATGAACCATGATTATAGAGGTGAGGGCAAAAAACTGTTATGCGTTTGAGGATGAGATAGCATTTTCCATGAACGCAGATATGCGTAATAAGAAATTTGGCACTAATGTTCATACAGAAAACAATTTTAACGTGCTTAAAACAGCAGGAATCTATGGACCTAATAATGCAGGAAAAACCTGTCTGATCAAATGCATCAGGGCTATAAAGAGAGTTCTTTTAAATAAGAAAAATGGTCTGATGTCTAATATTTTTACAGAGAGCGATATATGTGAGTTGGGCATCACATTTATGGTGTCTGGAAGAAAGTTTTCCTATGACTTCAAGTATGATACTGAAAAAGAAGAGTATATATATGAATCATTTTCTGAGATATTAAAAGATCAATACAACAACGAAAAAGTGGTTTGCTGGCTGAAAAAAGACACTATTAGCGAAATATATGAATCCGTTGATGAAGATGTGTTGGCTATGATTCCGGTTGTATCGAAGAATAATTTGTTGTGCTATGTGATTGATACAAGCAAATTTGAACGTATTAATGAAATGAAACAGATTCTTGTCGGATTTGCAGAAAAAATAGATGTTATCAATATGAACAATATTCCAATGGAACATACTATTGAACTGATGAAAAATAAAAATCAGTTGCAGCAGAAGATTGTTGAATTCATTAAGAATGCAGACTTGTATTTGGATGATTTCGAATATGTGGATATGGATAAGATTCGGGTGAAAACAGGAGAGGGCGATGAAAAACCGGAGGAAAGAGTGCTTGATCTTCCGGAGAGTATTATGGATCAAATCAGATTGGTTTCCACATATAATGGTGTTCATGTACCCAGCATGCTATTTGATTCTACAGGAACGAAGAAAATTGCTGCCATTGCCGGTTATGTCATAGAAGCTCTGGAACAGGGGCGGATTCTGATTGTAGATGAATTGGATAGCAGTATTCACTTCAAACTCACCAGAGCGATCGTGGCGTTATTCAACAATGAACTGAATATCAATGCACAGATGATATTTACCGTACACGACATTAATTTGATGGATTGTAAGAGAATGTTCCGCAAAGAACAGATTCGGTTTGTCCACAAGGATGAAGAGGGCGTGTATGTGTATTCTCTTGCAGATTTTACCGCGCAGACAGGAGTCAGAGATACGACGGATATCATGGAGAAATACAGAAAAGGTGCTCTTGGTGCTTTGCCTGATCCGGAACTGATCAACTCTCTGCTTAGTATCAATGGGAATGCAAAGGGGGATGATGCCGATGACAAATAAGCTCCCTAAGTTCCTGGATAAGCATAAAATCTGTATTATCTGTGAGGGTAACGAGGAATACGAGTATTTGAATCGTTTGAAAGAACTAAAAGTATGGAATGAACAATATGATATCTCGTTGGTCAATGCCAATGGTAATGGAAATATTCCGGCGAGATATCAGGATCGTTATCAGAATGGCACATATGAAGTAGTGCTTGTATTCTGTGATACTGAAAAGAAACCACATGAGCAGTATGTAGATATTAAACGCAAGATTAATGAATTTCATGGCGTTGATAATGCTGCAGATGAAGTTGTGATTTTTGCTAATCCTTGTACCATGCAGATCATAATCAAGCATTGGACAGATGAGAATATCAAATCACTTGCAAAGAAGGTCAATGCTCCGTTGATAGAGAAATACACAGGGGTGGAGAATTACAAGGGAAGAACTGATCAGATTAAAAAGGTTATGGAATGTGTAACTGTGGAGAATTATGTGGATATGTGCCAGAGAGTGAAAGGTTTGGATTTGGACGATGCGGTTACTGGAAACAGTAATATTGGAAAATATTTAGATGTGTTTCAGCGTGATGATTGCGGATGGATTCAGGAGATTAATATTAGAGTGGAATTTGACAAGTAGAGTTTATGTTGGAAATGTGCAGATGAGGAGGAAGAATAATGTCAAAAGAAAATCCAGGAGTGATATTTGATGCATCTAGTAGTTGGAATGGCTATAATCATCAGGGAAAATTGGCTATTTTATTTGCAATAAAGCAGATTCTTGAGATATATGATAATACCCTTTCCGTTGATGCTAACGGAAGGTAAGTTATGATATTTAAGAGAATTGGATTTTATAAAGAAATGTCACACGGGAAAGAAACGGATGATTCATTATTGAGTTATATAAATAAGGAAAGCGATGATTTGTTTTCTAATATTTGTAATTATCTTGAGAGTGGAGTCGTGCTCATTGTTTCTCCAGGCATTGTAGGCGATATTATTAATTCCAACAATGGTGGGATAGCTACACCTAGTATCTACACAGATGGAAAGTGGATATGGCCAGAAGACTTAAGTTACTATGTAAAAAACTATAAGTTAAAACTTCCAAAAGCATTTGTTGACGACATGATTAACAATGACTGGAAGATAAATATTTCAATTAATGACTTGGATTTAGATGACATCGAAATTGAATATTAGTTCTTTATATATGACAAATGACAACGGAGCAGATTCACTGCTCCAAATTTTTTTAGTAATATGACCTTATTTAAAGATATACTTGCATACACACATTGCGTATGCTATTATATTTTTATAAAATCTATTAAATAGGAGCACACTATGGATAGTAGAGAGCGTTTGCTTGAATTAAGAAACAGTTCTGGAATGAGCAGAAAAGAATTCTGCGAGTATTTCCAAATTCCTTATCGTACAGTACAGGATTGGGAACTGGGGCAAAGAAAGATGCCGGATTATCTTTTACAATTGATAGCTTATAAGCTTGAAATCGAAGGGCTGATTGGAAAGCAAAAATGAATATAAAAAAGATATTCTTAAATGTTTTATGAGATTAAAAGGAAAAGTGAGAAAGGACTGTATAATAAATGTCAAATGATCACATTTCAATAGTCGGTGGTGATGTACCTGCGAATCAGGAAACATATGATGCAGTACGAGAATATATCGTAGAAGCACAGAAGAAAGTAAATGTAGCCGTTAATTCTGCTATGGTTACCGCATATTGGAATATAGGAAAACAGATTTATGAAGCTTGTGGAGAAAACGAACGTGCTGAGTACGGAAAGAATCTTTTACATTTTTTGTCTGAAAAGCTTACAGCTGAATTTGGAAAAGGATTTGAAGATAGGAGATCTCACACATCAGGATATAGGACAAATGCAGATGTATGTGAACTATTATACTCGCCAACTAATATGTTATGGAGATCGATTTGTCTCAATTGCATTAGGTTGGAAGAATTTGTTGATAATGATAAATACAATTTAGAGATAAATATGCTTTGGAATATGATAGGCATATTTTTAGTCTAAAATTAGTTCAAACTACAACGTTTTATTCCAGTTATATCTTATTTTAGCTCAAGATTAGCCCAAGATTAGTCCAAGATTAGCTCAAGATTAGTCCAAGGCGGAAAGGAAGTAATATGATATATACAGATCAGCAACTGATTGAGAAAATACGAAAAATGATAATTGACTTTGAAGATGAAGTTGTCGAATTCAAGGAAGCTCGTACAAATTATTCATTCAAAGATATGGGGAAATATTTTTCAGCATTAGGTAATGAGGCAACAGACGATTATTCTTTGAATAGTCAAATGACCTGCAAGCTACCGGAACTACACACAATAATGAAAAAATAGCTGGTACTGGATTGGTACTATAAGTGTGTGAAACGAAAAATAATGTGTGAAAAAACCAGCGTTTTCAAAATTATACAGTATAGAAAACGAACTAAAACGAATCAAAATCACATCAAACTTTGCGAATTCGAATAATACTATTTTTATCCTGTAAATATGCCGGGGCTATAAATTTAAACAGGGAACATTTTAAAAGTTCGGTGTGAGACATATACAGGATTAAGCAAATGCAACTAAACATAACAAGAGAGATAAGGAAATGTTCACTTTACTTGGTGGACATTTTCTTTTTATGCAAGTAAAATCATAGTAACAATATGTTAATAATAGTTGCAAAGGTGGGATGTATATGAGAAAGTATTACATAGATAACATTAGATGGATAACCGTAGTGCTTGTTGTTTTGTACCATGTATTTTATATGTATAATGCTGAGGGAATTCTGGGTGGCGTTGGACAGATTACAAAGCTGTCAATTCAACCATATGACGTATTCCAGTACCTTGTATATCCATGGTTTATGCCGGTGCTTTTCGTTGTGGCAGGTATAAGCTCAAAACTTTATCTTGATAAGCATACGAATAAAGAATTTGTGAAGAGTAGAACTACGAAGCTTCTTGTTCCTTCTACAATTGGACTCTTCGTATTTTGGTTTATTCAGGGATATATAAGTATGCATTTAGCTGATGGAGCGGAAGAACTTGCAGCTTTAGGAGTTCCGAAGTTTGTAATTTATCTGATAATGGTTGCTTCCGGAAGCGGTGTACTGTGGTTCGTTCATCTTTTATGGTTATATAGTATTATACTTGTACTGGTAAGAAAGATAGAAAAGGATAAACTTCTCACTCTTTGTTCAAAAACTCCGCTGTGGCTTATAGTACTTTTCTTATTCCCAATATGGGGAGCGGCGCAGATAATGAATACACCAATTGTATCGGTATATAGATTTGCATTTTATTTTGTTTTCTTCATGTTGGGATATTATGTATTTTCAAGTGGAGAAGTGATGGATAAGCTGAAGAAACAAGCGGTGTTAATTATAATAATTGGAGTAGTGATTTGTGTTACATTTGCTGTATTAAACTTCGTCATTCGTGGGGGAGCTAATTATGCAGATAAGCCGGTTAATAGAGAGTTGCTTTATGCGGCATGTGCTTACTTTGGTTCACTTGCTATGCTATCCGGAATGGCAAGATTCGGAGACGTAGGCAACGCGTTTACCAAGTGGATGAGTAGTCACAGTTTTGGATTATATGTGTTTCATTATCTTGGAATATCTACAGTGGCATTAATATTCGCGAAAAACGCTCTTTTACCGGCTCCCCTTTGCTACTTACTTAGTCTTTTGGCAGGATTCGTATTTGGATATGGATTGTATGCGATAATTTCAAGAATTCCGTTCTTTAGATGGGCAGTGCTTGGAATCAGTAAGAAAAAGGTTCGAAAAAATGAGGAGTAATCTTTAACTACATAGTAGAAATATGTGAAAATATTTAGGAGAAAAATGAATGTTTAATGAAAATTTAGTTCGACTTAGAAAAATAAGACAAATGACGCAGGAAGATATAGCTGAGACTGTGGGTGTATCCAGACAGGCAGTTGCAAAATGGGAATCCGGGGAAACGATTCCGGATCTTGATAAATGCAGACTGCTCGCTGAGCTTTTTGAAGTGTCTCTTGATGATCTGGCGAACTATGAACCGGAAGAGAATCTGGGACTGGATTTGCCTCCGAAGGGAAAGCACCTTTTCGGTATGGTTACTGTAGGAGAAAAAGGGCAGATAGTTATCCCTGCAAAGGCCAGAAAGCTATTTAATATATCATCCGGAGATCAGTTGGTTGTATTAGGTGATGAGACACAGGGATTGGCTATAGTAAAAGCAAAGGATTTTTTAAATATGGCAAATATGATAAGAAATTCATTGAAGAAATAACTACCCGGGATATTACTTGCTGCATGCAATCCTATTGAAATCAAGCTGCTTGACAAATAATAATGTTTGAGTTAACATATCCACTAAATAAAAAAGACGCCCATTGCTACCGAGTAGTGGGAGAAACGTCATTCCTTTACCGTTAGGTCGTAGCAGGCAAAGGAATGACGTATTTTGTTATATGGAGGTTTATTATGAAGTGGATTTATCTGTTAATTGCGGGAACATTAGAAATCACATGGGCAGTTGCCATGAAAATGTCAAATGGTTTTACAGTGCTTATTCCTTCTATTATCACAGGGGTGGGTTACATAGCAAGCGCCGTATTTCTAGCGATTGCATTGAAGCAGCTTCCTCTAGGCACTGCCTATGCTATGTGGACAGGAATGGGAATTCTTGGAACGACGTTACTTGGAGTCTTTCTCTTTCATGAAAAGCTGTCGGTGCCACAGGTTATCTGTGTAATGCTGATCGTAATTGGAATTGCGGGACTAAAAATTTTATCGAAAGAATGAGTAGTCAGGGATGCTTATAGAAATGTGTAGGACTAAATTGCATATACCGGTAAAATTTGGTACAATACGCAATACATAAATTAATTACTTGGAGGCTAGTTATGTTATCTAATTATTCATTTCCAATAGTCACTGCTATTTCTATGTTTCCCATGATTGTTTGCCTTATGACAGTTCCGTTCCTTGTGTGGAATTACCGTAAATACAATGGATTATCCGTTATGAGAGCAACGGTGATTTTCTCATTTGTTTTCTACATGATGTGTGCTTTTTTTCTTACACTTCTTCCGCTGCCTACGATTCAGGAGGTGCTAAAGAGGGATCCGGTACCTTTTAATCACCATTTGTTTAACAATATTCAATATGCTTTGGAAAATGCAGGCTTTGTGTTATCAGATAAAAGTACATGGTTTCTTACATCAAACTGGAAAGCGTTATTAACATCGGCAATGCTGTTTCAGATTGTAGCTAATATTGTTATGCAGATGCCGCTTGGCTTTTACCTGAAATATTATTTCAGGGTTTCATGGAAAAAGGCGATGGGAATAGGTTTTCTTGTCAGTATGTTTTTTGAAATGACGCAGCTTTCCGGAGTGTGGGGTATATACCCGTATGCGTTTAGGTGCCCGGATGTGGATGATTTGATGAACAATACATTGGGATGCATGATAGGATTTTGGATGGCACCAATCCTTATGCGATTCTTGCCGTCTGTTGAGGATATGGATGAGATTGCTGCCAAGAGAGGGGAGAGACTTGGAATCATTCGCGCATTTTCGGCATTCTCGGTGGACTGGATTGTATGCAATATAATCAATTTGATCGTAAATTATGTGTCTGCACATTATTTTACAAAATTTATATATTCTGATTTGTTACAGGTTGAAATGCTTAAGGTTCTTCTGCTTGCTGTTTACTTTGTTGTATTACCGAAGCTTTGGAAAAAGCAGACCATAGGAAATGCATTGGTCAAGGTTAAAATTGTCAGTGATAACGAAGGACAGGCAAAAGTCACAGTCAGAGAATTATTATATCGCAATCTTATTTTATATTTTGCAGAGCCTATGATGGTTTTAATTTCAATAATACTGGTTGTTAATACAGCCGGTTGCTACATGAGTGAAAATGCTACCAATTTTGACAGAACTGTTTTGACAATGGCTTGTATTATTTATTTCCCGATATTGTTCGCAGTTTTAATGAACAGCATCGCAAAAAAAGGTGGCTTGCCGCACAATACATGGACAAAAACACATTTGGAGCTGGAATGATAGCCGATTGTTGTAAGAGTAAGCTTACATTAAAAAGAGAAGCGAAGGATGAATTCCTTCGCTTCTCTTATAAGGGGGAGGGGGAGGAGTATACATTGATTAGACCCCGTTGGTCTAATCAATGCACTCGATATGAAAAGTATTTACAATACATACTATATAAGAAAATTGTGAAAAAAGAGTGTTCAAATAATTTAGAGTTTGTGAAGATAATAAAGAAAATCTTAATTATCGACGGTTGCAAAAGTTCTTTTGTTGTATTATCTATAAAACTTATTAATAAAAGGAAGGGTGGATTATAGTGGAATTTAAAGAAATCAGGAAACTTGAACAGGGAAAATTTATAACAAGATATGATATTACATATGAAACGATTGATCATAAAGAAAAAATATATGAAATGATAAGCAGAAATCCTAATATAAAAACTCGTGAGGAACTTGCTCATCATCCTGCGGATTCGGTTGTCCTTATCATGCATGACGAGACAGGTGAAAAATTATTGTTAAACAAAGAATACCGTATGGCTTGTGGGGACTTTGTCATTAATTTTCCGGCAGGGCTTATTGATCCGGGTGAAGATTATGAGACAAGCGCAAGACGAGAACTAAAAGAAGAGACTGGCCTTGAAATAACGGAAATTAGGGATGTGATTCCGGAGAGTTTTAGTGCTATAGGATTTTCTAATGAGAAGAATATCTGTGTAGTCGGTGTGGCAGCGGGAACATTTACACCTAGCACTTCTACTGCTGAGGAGATAATTGCCGGCTGGTACACAAAAAAAGAAGTCCGGGAACTGATGCAAAAAGAATATTTTGCAGCCAGAACCCAGGCTTATTGCTATCTGTGGAGTAAAGAATGATTTATTATATGCATAATTTTTCTATGCGAGATAATTGTACACCATGATGAAATGACACAGGCTTCCGGCCATTACAAAACAGTGGAAGAGTTCGTGATTACCGAAGTTTTTCCAGTTGAATTTTTTGAGGATAGGAAGCTTCAACGCATATATTATACCGCCTATTGTGTAAATGATACCTCCGATTAACAGCCACAAGAATGCTTCGTGTGATAGGCCTTTCATAATTGAAGAAAAGGCGAATACTACAAGCCAGCCCATTCCGATGTATAATACTGAGGATACCCAGTGTGGACAGGTTATCCAACATATTTTAAAAATTGTACCAATGACGGTTATCGCCCAAACAGTTGCCAATAATGGTATTCCGATATGTCTGGGTAAAACTATAAGGCATATCGGTGTATAGGAGCCTGCAATGAGGACGAAAATCATGGCATGGTCTATTTTTCTTAGTATCAGGTTGACTTTCTCGGAAATATCAAATGTATGATATGTTGTGCTTGCACCATACAGAGCAATCATGCTTACTATGAAAATGATAAATGCGCCAAGATATGAGCGGTTAATTCCATGGTAGGCTTTAATTATAAGAGGTGTAGCCGCAAACATAGCCCCAATCATGGCTATGAAATGTGTGATGGCACTTCCGGGATCTTTGATTTTGAAGGCTCGTTTTGTGGGAGTGACTTCGATGGCTTTTTTGGTAAGTACGCTTTTAGGTGTGTTAGTTATATCTAATGCGTTCATAAATTCACGTCCTTTCTGAGATGGCTGAATGAGCAACAGCGGATATTTTGTTCTATATTGAATAACTATCATCATTAATGTTAGATATTGGGATAATAACCTTGTCATGTAGTATTCAATACTATGTGATGTTGCATATATATAATATACCATGTTATTAGGATATGCAAGATGTTTTAAAAAATTAGTGTAATTTTTTACATTTATTATAACTTTACAATACCTAACGATTGTGGTAACGTGTACTATGATATAACTTGCAGAGGTGTCAAATTTGCGCTTGCGCAAAAATTTGACACTTGTGCAAGTTAACAAACATGAGGAAGAAGCGCTTTGAAAAAGCGTGAGATTCCGAATGTTTGGAGAGTTGCGGGAATTACGAAGTAATGAAGCAACTCGAATATCATAGTGAGAAGAACAGAGAAGCGCTTTGAAAAAGCGTGAACAAACATATAAATATGTTGTTTTTATTTATGCATGAAAAACCAACACGCACATATAGTATAATTACCATATATTTAAAAAGATGAAACAATGGAGGAATATAGATATGGGTAAACAGTCATGGAAACCGGGAAATATGTTATATCCGGTACCGGCAGTTCTTATAAGTTGCAGAGACAATGAGGGCAATGATAATGTCCTGACTGTGGCATGGGCAGGAACTATCTGTTCTGACCCGGCAATGTTGTCGATATCGGTAAGAAAAGAGAGACATTCCTACAATATGATAAAAGAGAGCGGTGTATTTGTTGTTAATCTCACTACAGATAAGCTTGTTAAGGCAACGGATTATTGCGGCGTTAGAAGCGGACGTGACGAAGATAAGTTTGAGGCAGCTCATTTGACAAAAGGTGAAGCGGAGAAAGTCAACGCACCTGTCATTATGGAGAGCCCTGTTAACATTGAGTGCAAGGTGAAACAGGTGTTAGAGCTTGGAAGCCATGATATGTTTATTGCAGAGGTGGTAAATGTTCAGATTTCCGATGAATATCTTGATGAGAAGGGTGCATTTCATCTTGAGGAAACAGGTCTTATCGCATACTCTCACGGAGTATATTATGAGCTTGGAAACAGGCTTGGTTCATTTGGCTATTCAGTAAAGAAGCCGACTAAAGAAAAGGTTAGAAATGCATAATGAAGAGATGTATCTGTAGTGGCTTTAAGATACACCTTATAGAAATGAGGAAATAAGTTGAAAAAAATTAAGTTTAAAACCAGAGCTCAATGGGGATATTTCAGGTCAGCGATTATAGGAACCGCTATAGGTATGATGATTGCTCCTGGAATAGCAGACTTAATAAGAGAGCCTGACAACGATGATAGCGCAAATAAATCCGGGATTAAGGAACAGATACAGTACTGTGTGGATTCGATTTTGACGGCATTTGCTCCGGGTGATAGAGTTAAGGTTATCATTAATGGAAACGTAGTTGCTATAGCGAAAAACCGTGAAGAGGGTGAGGCGGCATTTAAACAGGCCAGACTTAACTACAATTCTGACGGTATTAAACCGTTGTGGGTAGATGTTTCCTATGAAGAGGTTAATAAAGATAATCAGGAAGATAAGAAGTTGCTTAAAAAAATGAAGACCAAAAAGGATGATGAGCTTGTAAAGGTTGTAACAGAAGGTCTGACTTCATGTTCTCGAGGCGACAAGAAACTTGCATATACAATGCGTATAGATGATTATATTGTTACATTGGAGAAGTTTGATGATGTTGTTTCTGTGCTTGAGAAGGTTCAGAGCAGCTATGATACAAATGATGATTTTCGTGTAGGACTCAAACAACCGGAGAGCAAGAATGTGGCAATGTATGAGGTTGAGATTAATGAGAAGCTTGAAGATGTTGAGAGAAATGTTCCTGATAAGATAGAGAATACAGAAGAAACCATAGACGGTGTTAAGGAAGATGAAGCTCCTGCAGAGGATTCTACTGAGGCAGCAACCGAAGCTCCTGCAGAGACTGAGTCTGAGACAACTTCAAAGGTGGAGATTCCACAGTTTAAGAGAACTTTTCTGACCGGATCGGAGCCTGATGCAACAGGTGAAGAGAATGCAGGTGAAAAGGTTGAGGAAGAACAGAATTCTGCAGAAAGTGAAGAGACTTCTGAGGGGAGGGATGAGGAAGGCGGTGAAGACGCTAAGGAGGAATCAACGGAGCTTAGTGTTGATGAGAGTAATCCTGAGGTGGTTGAAGCTGAAGCTAAACTTGGTTCAGAAGACGGTATCAAATATGTCGGTTTTTCTGACAGGATATATGTTGTTGAAACCTATGTTAACAGTTCTGAAATCAAGGATAAAGATACAGTATATAATGATGTGACAACTCCGATAGATGAGAGTGGCGTATATGTTGTTGTTCCGGGAGACTGTCTTTCTATAATAGCTGAAAAAGTGGGGATGTCTGAGGACAAGATTAAGGAACTCAATGAAGGCATAGAGGATGATGGTGATATTTATTATGATGACCGCTTGAATATTTTGGTATCTACTCCGCCGGTTGAAGTAATGGTTGAAAAGCAGGAAACCTATACGGAAAAATATTATGCAGATGTAGAGTATCAGGATGACGGGAATATGTATATTGGAGAAACCTCGGTGGTTCAGGAGGGCTCACCGGGGATACATACGGTTACTGACCTTGTTACATACAAAGGTAATCTGGAGAGTGACAGAAAACATATTGATGAAGTTGTGGAAGTATCTGCTGTAGCGCAGGTGGTATTAAGGGGTACAAAATCAAAACCTACATATATGTATCCGGTAACAAATTGGAATGTTACATCTAATTTCGGCTATCGTTGGGGAAGACTTCATGCCGGAACAGATGTCGGTGTTCCACAGGGTACAACAGTACGTGCATCGCGTGGTGGTCAGGTTATTACAGCAGGATGGGTCGGAGGTTACGGAAACTGTGTAATAATAGATCATGGCGACGGTGTATCTACAAGATATGGTCATTTAAGTCAGGTGCTGGTAACTGTGGGACAGTATGTTGATCAGGGGGATCAGATAGCTCTTTCAGGTAATACCGGAAGAAGTACCGGACCACATCTGCATTTTGAGATAAGAATAAATGGTGAGGCGGTTGATCCTTTACCATATTTGGAGTAAAAGGTTTTTGATTAGGGGAAGAAAACAGTATTGAGGGGAAGTTGAATGAGTAGTACGATTGACCGTATATTTTTAGTAGTGATCGTAATAATTTCTGTATTGCTGATATTTTTTAATCCGCTATACAGCGCAGATTCATTTATTACAGATCATTTATATACCAGACTTTCGGGTACTGATAGACGGATAGTAATAGTGGGAATAGATGAGGAGACTTTGTCTGAATATGGCAATTTCAATCTATGGTCAAGAGAAAAGACAGCAGAACTTATAGAGAGACTGTATGGGGATAAAGAGAATGCGCCTGCTATAGTGGGACTTGATATTCTTTTTTCTGACAAATATGATGAAAGCGGCGATGAGCATCTGGTTGAAGCAATCAAATCTGCAAATGCCGATATCGTTGCCGGTACCAATATAGTTTATAGAGGACGTACACAAAAGGACAGCAAGGGTAAGCTGTTCTTTAATAAGGATTATATAGATAATGTTGAAATGCCGTTTGAAGAACTAAATGAAGTAGTGATTCCCGGGTTTACCAATGAATGTATTGCAGGAGACGGATATGTCAGATATGCAATGAATTCTCTTAAAATTCCCGGGAATGTATCCGGTGTTGCCGGTTCACAGGACAGTTTTGCATATGCGGTCTATAAGCGATATATGGAAACAGTTGGGGAAAATGTAAATCCTCCAAAGACTAATTCTAATGGGCAGTTTCAATTTCTTTATTCCGGAGAATCCGGAGAGTTTTCTAAGGTATCCTTGAGCGCTGTATTAGACGGTAAGGTACCTTCTAAGGCATTTAAGGATGCTATTGTTCTAGTGGGAGCTTATGCGCCCGGTTTTCAGGATTCTTATCAGCCTGCGTCTGATCGTGGCAACACTATGTATGGTGTGGAAATTCATGCCAACATCATTCAGGCTTATATGAAGAATAAAACGGTTGTCATAGTAAACAGGATTCTTATGGCGTTGATTACGGCATTTATCCCAGTGTTATATTTTTGTTGTACATCAAAATTAAGTATGCCGATAAGGATTGCGGGAAGTGTCGGGGTTGTGGCATTATACATGATTATAGGAAGAATAGTTGCGGGAATCGGCTTTTATATTCCTTGTATATATATCCTTCTGATGATGTCGTTTATGGATGTCTATTTTGTGGTCGACAACTACCAGAAGGAACTTAAGAAACAAATGTGGTCTTTTACAGAAGCTATGGCTGCTGCAATCGATGAAAGAACACCGTATAATGCAAGTCATACCAGAAATGTTGCAAAGTACAGTGGAATGGTTGTTGATCGTATCAATCTCATGCATGCTAAGAGAAAAGAGAAGGAACATTTTTCGCATAACAGAAAAGAACAGTTGATAATGGCTGCGTATCTTCATGACATTGGAAAGATGGCGGTGCCGCTATCTGTTATGAATAAGTCTTCAAGACTTGGCGGTAAAGAAAAAGATATTGAGACGCGTCTTGAACTGATAAGGCTTAAAGCTCGTATTAAGATGCTTGAAGAAAAATGTGATGAGAAAGAGTATCAGGAACTGGTGGATAAGACGAAAGAGGCATCAATTATTGTTGAGAAAGTTAATACTGCGGGATATTTAAATGAGGAAATGAGAGAGCAGTTGGGAAGAGTGCTTGCATATGAATTTGATGGCCAACCTTTCTTTACGGAAGATGAAAAAAGGAATGTTTTAATAGTTAAGGGTACTTTATCTGACAGTGAACGTGAAATTATGGAGAGTCACGTCAGCATAACCATGAAAATTCTTGATAAAGTTTATTTCAATAAATATTTCAAAAATTCACCAATCTGGGCGGGACAACACCATGAGAGCTTAGATGGAAAGGGATATCCGCTGGGACTTGATGCAAATCAGTTAAGTCCGGATTCGAGAATCCTGGCTGTGGCGGATATATGTGATGCGTTACTCGCAACCGACAGACCGTATAAAAAACCTATTCCCAGAGAAAAAGCATTTGACATTATGCGTGATATGGCGGAAAATGGTAAGATAGACGGAAAATATGTTGAATATCTTTATCAGTGCCTTTTGGATGAAGATATATGATGGAATGATTTGCTTACAGAGAAAGTAGTTTGATAGATAAAAAGTCACGGAAGGAGAATGGCGTGAAGTTTGGGGATTTTATTAAGACTACCAAGGGAAAGATCGTTACATTTGGAGGCGTTTTTGTTATTGCGGTGGGAGTTGCGGTTGCAATGATTCTGCAGAGCGGAGGATATCGCAGTATTCTGATAAAACAGGTTGAGGGGACAGTAGATGTTGTAGGGGAACGCAATAACGGACAAGCTTACGTCGGAGAACGTCTGTACAGTGGAGATGATGTAAGTGTTGGTGAAGCTTCTTCTCTTACGATGTGTATGGATAATGATAAATATCTGTATGCTGATGCCAATACTCATTTTAAATTAGAGGCGAGTCCAAAAAGACAGGACAGTAGAATAAAAATATATTTGGATAAGGGCTCAGAATTAAATGAGCTTAAGTCTAAGCTTGGAGTAAATGATACATATGAAGTGGATACACCAAATTCTACAATGTCTGTAAGAGGAACAATATTTCGTGTGACGGTATATACAGGCAGTGATGGGTTGACCTATACACTTCTTGAGGTTAAAGAAGGTGTAGTGCTGGTGAAGTTAAAGACTGTTGACGGAACCTATAATGGGGTCGAGAAAGAGTTTGTGGTCGATGAGAGTGTATTGATCAGAGGAAATTATGATTTTTCAGAGTTTATTGAGGGCGATGACGGAGAAATTGAAAGACATTTAGATTATAAATCATTGCCGGATGATAGCGTAGAGAGATTAAAAGCTCTTCTGACAGAGGATAAGAACATAGACGACGAAAAAGGCGCGACAGAAAAGAAGAATAGTGAAAAGAAATCTGATAAAGAGACATCAAATGAGGAGTCAGATACAGAGGAGAAAACAAAAAAGGATAACTCTTTTAATAAAAATACAGAGGAAAAGAAGACTGAAGCAGAGAACAATTTAGAGCCGACAAATACTAAGAAGACTTCTGAAAAGAGTGATAAGAATAGTAAGACGACGGATAAGGATTCAAAAAAATCCAAGACGAATACTACGGATTCGCAGGATACCAAGACAGGCGATAAGGATTCACAGGACACCAAGACAAGTGACAAAGATTCGCAGAGCAATAAGTCGGAGGATAAGAACACCCAAAGCGCACAAGCGGAGGATAAGAACACCCAAAGCGCACAAGCGGAGGATAAGAATACAGAACATGTACATACTCCGGGTGACTGGGAGGTTGTAAAAGAGGCTACTTGTACAACCGATGGAAACAGACAGCGAAAGTGTACGTCCTGTGGAGAGGTAGTGGATAATGAAACAATACCTGCAACAGGTCATGAATGGAGCAATTGGACTACTATTAAGGAAGCTACATGTATGGTTGAGGGTTCCAAGAAACGTACATGTTCCAGGTGCGGAGAATCGGAGACATCCAAAATTGCCGCTTTAGGTCATGACTGGGTTAAACATACATCTGAACAAACTACAGGTCCCGATGGACTGCCATACACATGGTATGAGTGTTCAAGGTGTCGGGCACAGAAGAATTAATATAAAAGTTTGGTACGAGTTAATATATGATAAGGGGCGATGAATATATGTTGGGGATAGAAGCAATCACAGTAAATGAACAAAGCAGTATAAAGGTAGCCGGAAGCAGTGTACTTTATTTTGATCCGTTTCATATTAAAAAAGAGGAGCTGGATGCAGATATAGTTTTTTTGACTCATGGACACTATGATCACTTTTCGCCGGATGATATTGGAAAGGTTGCAAGTGGCAATGCCATATTTGTTGTCCCGTGGAAAATGGTTAGAGAACTGGAAGATACAGTGGTTTCACAGGAGAGGATTATCGCTATACAACCTGGCGAAGAGAAGAAGGTGACTGATCGAAAAGGAAATGTGATAAGTGTTAAGGCGGTTCCTGCCTATAATAAGATAAAACCGTTTCACCCGAAAATCCAAAAATGGTGCGGATATGTGGTGAATATTGATGATAAGGTTTTGTATGTGGCGGGCGATACCGACGCTCTGAAAGAAAATGAAAGCATTGATTGTGATATAGCATTTATACCTATTGGTGGGACTTATACGATGAACTATAAGGAAGCGGCACATTTTGTCAACAGATTAAAACCTAAGATTGCAGTTCCAATCCATTACGGAACAATTTTGGGAGAAAAGGTATATGGAGACAGATTCGCTGAATTGATAGATGATGATATAGAAGTGGTTAATAAATTGTTTGAAGGAGATTGAAGAATGGAACAGCAACACACACCCAGTGAGACAGAATGGCAGGTAATGGAAATAGTATGGGCCTGCGGAGAAAGTCTGACTTCTCAGGAAATTATTAAGGGAATGGATCAGGGCGATAAAAGCTTATCACCTAAGACTATAAGAGTACTTATCAATCGTCTTTGCCAGAAAGAGATATTGGATTATACTGTGGATGAGAGAGATTCCAGAATATACCACTATCATGCGGTCAAGACAAAAGATGAATGTTTGAAAGCTAAGAGCAGACATTTTGCCGACAGTTACTTTGCAGGAAATCAGACACATGCTCTGGCAACATTGATTACAGGTGCCCATCTTTCAGATGCTCAGATGAAAGAACTCATTAATATGTTGAAGGTATAACGATTTGGCAGGGATGCTTCAGCGGGACTTAAACGTTTTTGATAAAAATATTTGCCTTTATCGGTAAAATCTACTATAATGTAAAAGATTGATTTAAAAAGTCGTATGGTCTATTGTATGATACAAAAGGCTATATGACTTTATAGCGTGGTAAACAATATATCATTTAATGATAGAATAAAGTAATAAAAAGAGGCAGGTAATGACATGAAATTCATTCATATGGCAGATGTTCATCTGGGCATTCAGCCGGATAAGGGAAAACCTTGGAGCGAGGCCAGAGAACAGGAGATAAAGGAAACTTTTGTTAAGGTTATTGAAGATGCTAAGACGAGACAGGTCGATTTATTGCTGATAGCAGGAGATCTGTTCCACATGCCGCCGTCAATAGGAATGCTTAGAGACGTAGATTATATGCTGTCTAAGCTTACCTGTACAAAGACTATTATAATAGCCGGTAATCGTGACTATATGAAACCGGATAGTCCTATGGCAACCTATCAGTTCTCGTCTAAGACCATATGTTTATCCGCAGATAAGATAAGCAATGTTTACATGAAAGATATCAATACCTGTGTTACAGGTTTTTCGTATAACAGTAAGGAAAACAGAGAAGACATACTCGATCATATCAAACCGGCCAAGCAGGGTGCATTCAATATTCTGTTAGCTCATGGTGGTGATGCGGATCATTTACCGTTCAGTAAGAAAGCTTTGCGTGAAACAAACTTTGATTATGTAGCATTGGGACATATCCACAAGCCGGAGATAATTAAAGAGAATCAGGTAATAATGTGTGGTTCGCTAGAGCCTATTGATTATACCGATACGGGTGCGAGAGGATATATATACGGAGAAGTGATTGACGGAGTAGTCAGCACACAATTCGTTCCTGTGGCTAAGCGTACTTATATGAATCTGCTTATCAATATTAAACCTGATCATTCACCAGCTATGATTCTTGATCTACTTGATAGACAGATTAGAAATCTGGGCGAGGATAATATATATCGTATACTTGTCAAAGGACACAATTATAATCATGATGTTTTTGATTTCTCAAGTCTTGTTAACAGATATAATATATATGAGGTTGTTACCGAAGACAGTCGTGATGAATATGACATTAACAAGATATATCAGGAAAATCAGGATAATCTTATTGGCAAATTCATTAATCAGTTATCTGATAATTACTATAACGATGAGATATATAAAAAGGCAGTCAACTATGGACTTGATGTACTTTTGAATAATGCTCAATAAAAGTTAGGTTAAGCGGATTGGAGAAAAAATGAGAATTAATAAGTTGCATTTACAGGATTTTGGAAAGTTCCATGAAAAAGATATTGCACTCACTCCCGGAGTTAATATTATATATGGAGCCAATGAAGCCGGAAAGACGACGACCAAGGACTTTATTGTTGATATGATATATGGAATTGACAAGTCCAAAGGTGTTGGAGCCAGATTTGATCATTATGAGAAGAGAAGACCGATTAACGGAGCTTCATATTCCGGATCGATGGAATTTTCTACAGAAGACGGTGAATATATTGTTGAGAGAAACTTCTTGAAAAATGAGAAGAAAACGGTTCTTAGAAACATTGATACCGGACGGGAGATTTTACTTAAGAAGGATCACAATCTTTATGGTACGGTAATCAACACTGACAAGAGTACATATGTTAATACTTTGTGTATAGGACAGCAGGAAGCAGCGACAGATAAAGATATAGCTGACAGACTTAACAATTATATTGTCAATATGGCATCTTCAAAAAATGGTGAGATAGATGCTGTCAGAGCTATAGCGGAGCTTAACAATAAGAAGAAAGCATTTACTGATGAAGAATTTGATGCAAAGCTTGCAGATCTTTCGTCTAAGCTTCAACTGGACAGAGATTTTGATGGAGAAATCAACGCTGTAATAGAAGAATATAAGAGGGTTGAGGAAGAGCTTAACCATCAGAAGGAAAACAAAATAGAGTTTACTCCGATTAAGAATGCAGCGGTAGAAGAGGAAGAAGAGAGACAGAGAAAGCTTAAGGAAGAGGAAGAAGCAAGAAGAGAAGCGGAGAATCCTCTTTCGAAAAGGGAAAAAGATATTAAGATGCTTCGAGAAATGGGCAAGAAGAGTGTGCTGGATAATTCATTTGTGATATTGTTATTGGCGCTCTTGCTTACAGCAGTATTCGTTGGTGTTGCATATTTGATTCCGACAAATGTTCCTCAGGTTAAGATGGGAATAATCATATTTGGTATTGCTCTTGCATTGCTTACAACTATCAGAGTGTTCATGAGAAGAAGTGAGCTTTATAAGTTGTTAGAGGAATTAGAGATTGAACAGGGCTTTGAGGAGGCTAAGAGCGAAGCTCCTGCTGTCGAAGACACTAGGAAAGCAGAACTTGCCAATAAATTATCAGAGCTTAAGGCTAAGCAGGAAGAGATAGTAAAAGAAAGAGCTAATCAGGAAGAATACATGAAGGAGATTAGTGAGCTTAAGAGTAATAATGCTACTAATCTCATAGAACTTCAGGCTATTGACCTTGCTATTAAGAGTATACAGGATCTTTCGGAAGAAATCTATGAATCCTTTGGAGGAATACTCAATTCACAGGTTGCAGAGATTATGTCTAAGATTACTGGTGGAAAATATTCAGAGGTTCGTATAGATGACCAGTTAAGAGTAATGGTAAAGAGTGGTAATTCTTTCATAAGCATGGATTACTTAAGCGAAGGTACGATTGAGCAGATATACTTAGCTCTCAGACTTTCAATTGCTAATGTTATCATAAATGAAGATTTGCCGATAATAATTGATGATATTTTTGTTACCTATGATGAGCAGAGATTATATGATACATTATCCTGCATAGGAGAATATCTCAATCGTCAAATTATTATATTTACTACAAATCTTAAGGTTCAGGACATTTTCAACAGTTTAAATGTTCCTAATTATTCAATTGCTTTATAATATGTTTGGAAAGCTGGAAATGAGGTAGATTATGGCTGATTACAAAAAGAATACTTCAGGAGAGGGGCGTAATAACGCTGTCCGAAATACTCAAAGGAAAAGTGAACAGTCTAAAGAAACACAAGATATAAAAACAGCTAACAAGAAGGAAAAGACACCTGAAGAGGTTGAAAAAGCTAGAAAAAGACAGGCCAAAAGAGAACGCCGCAAGAAGAAAAGAAGAGTTCGCAGGATAATACTAAGTTATCTGTTGGTGGTTTTTCTGCTGGTGGTTGTAATAGGCGGTTACTATGTATATGAAAGATTTGGAAAATATTTCATAAAATACAGAGATGATGCCATAGAGTATGTTTCAGAGTCTACACCGGAGACTTTCCGACAGGATGAAACATCAATTGTATATGATGCAAACGGTAAGAAGATGCGAGAGGTGACCGGTGAGAAAGAGGTTTACTATAAGACCTATGAGGAGATTCCTCCGGCATTTGTAGAAGCTATGGTGTCAGTAGAAGACAGACGATTCTATGAACATAAAGGGGTGGATTACGAAGGTATTGCCAGAGCGGCATATATCTTCTTCCGTACCAAGAGTGCAACACAGGGTGCAAGTACTATAACCCAGCAGCTTGCAAGAGGTATATTCCTTACAAAAGAAACAAAGGAAGAGAATACTGATGAAAAGTTAAAGTGGGAAAGAAAAGTCAAAGAAATCTTTATTGCCTGGGAAATGGAAAAGAAATACACAAAGCAGCAGATATTAGAGTATTATCTTAACAATATCTTTTTTGCAAACGGATATTATGGTATAGGCGCTGCGGCTAAGGGATATTTCAATAAGGATCTGGATGAGGTTTCGGTTTCGGAGGCGGCATTTTTATGTGCAATCCCGAACAGCCCAAGTTACTATGATCCAAGAAACAATTACGACCATACGATTGAGCGTAGGGATAAGATTCTTAGAGATATGCATGAACTGGGATATATCAATGATTTAGAATTGGAGATGGCTATAGAAGAAAAGATTGAATTAGCCGAACCCAAACAGATAAGTCACGATTATATCGAAACATATACTAATTTCTGTGCAACAGAAGCACTTATGGCCGCAAATGGTTTTAAATTCCAATACAAATTTAACAACATAGAAGAACAGCATGCATACAATGAGAAATACAGAGAGACCTATGATGAGTACTATTCGAGCCTTTATACAGGCGGATATCGCATATATACAACAATAGATCCAAAGAAGCAAAAACTGTTGCAGAAAACCGTGGATGATGTGCTTTCGATGGATGAGGATAAAGATCCTGATACAGGAATTTATCGTCTACAGGGAGCATCAACCTGTATAGATAACTCGACAGGTAGAGTGGTTGCTATTGTTGGAGGAAGAACTCAGAAGGAGATTCAGGGCTATAGTCTTAATAGGGCATACCAGAGTGCAAGACAGCCTGGTAGTACTATTAAACCACTGATTGTATATACACCACAGCTTGAGAGAGGATATACACCGTCTACCACAGTAGACGATAATCCATTCAAAGAAGCAAAGATGCCTGAAAATTCGGGAAGATCATATTCCGGAATGATATCATTGGCACAGGCGGTTGCGGCATCAAAGAATGTTGTTGCATACAGATTATTTGGACAGTTGACTCCGCAGGTTGGAGCAGAATATCTGCTTAACATGAATTTCAACTACCTGACTATTGAAGATAGACAGAACATGGCAGCATGTCTTGGTGGATTGACGTATGGAGCTACTACCGTTGAAATGGCCTCGGGATATGCGACAATTGAGAATGATGGTGAATACAGAAAGCCTACCTGTATCCGGGAGATTACGGATGCGCAGGGCAATGTAATTGTAGAGGATAAGATAAAGTCAAGACAGGTATATGAGTTAAATGCTTGCAGAATGATGACATCGATGCTTAAGGGTGTATTTACCGGAGGAACAGCCAGCGGACTTGGAATACCGGGAATGTCATGCGCCGGAAAGACGGGTACAACTGATAACAATACTGATGGATGGTTCTGTGCATTTACTCCATATTACACAACCAGTGTCTGGGTGGGCTATGATACACCACAGCAGACCAGAGGATTATGGGGTTCTACATATCCGGGTAAAATCTGGCATAATTTCAATGTAGAGATTAATGAAGGCCTTGAGGATATAGGTTTTCCGGATTATGAGTGGGTACGTTCTACTAAAGACTGGAAGGATACAGGAACAAAATCCGAAGATTCCGAAGATAAGGATAAGAAGAAAAAGAAGAAAAAGAAGAAAGAGAAGACAACAGAGGCAGAAGGATATACGGCAGAAGAAAATACCGCACCGGCTACAGAAGCTCCTGCTCCTGAAACAGAGGCGCCGGCACCGGCTACAGAAGCTCCTACAGAAGCTCCTACAACGCAAGCTACGGAGGCACCAGTGACAGATGCTCCTGTTGTTGAAGGTCAATAAGAAAAATACACGCATCGATACGGTGCGTGTATTTTTTATACAATGAAACAGATCAATCAAAAAGGGTCGGTATGTTTCCGACCCCTGTTCAAGTAATTAATAGTTCTCGCGTATTGTGTGAGATTGTCTGTACTCATTGATTCTGTCTCTGATACGATCGTTAGGATCAAGAATATCAGATATAGATACATCATGATTTAAATGATCAATAAGTAGAGCGATGTATTTGCTCATGTCAGCAGTTACATACCAATCACGTTTTAATAACTCATCTGAACGGTAAGTAAGGTTGGTTGTAACAACCTTTTCTATAATTCCTTCTTCTTTTGCTTTATCAAAATCTTCAAGTCCGTTTGTAAAAAGTCCGAATGTTGATACAGCGAAAACACGTTTTGCATTTCTTGCTTTTAACTGTTTTGCTACATCTAACATACTCTCTCCGGAAGAAATCATATCATCGATGATTATTACATCCTTGCCGTCTACAGAATCGCCGAGGAATTCATGTGCAACAATAGGGTTTCTACCGTTAACTACTCTGCTGTAGTCACGTCTCTTATAAAACATTCCAACGTCTACGCCTAACACGTTAGCAAAGTAGATTGCTCTGTTCATAGCTCCTTCGTCCGGGCTTATTACCATCAAATGCTCTTTTGATAACTCAAGATCCGGTGTAGATTTCAACAATGCTTTTAAGAACTGATAGGTTGGTCTGATGTTCTCAAAACCATGTCTTGGTATAGCCATCTGTACTCGTGGATCGTGAGCATCAAATGTAATTATATTATCAACACCTAAAGATGCCAGCTCCTGAAGTCCCATGGCACAATCTAATGATTCTCGTCCACTTCTTTTATGCTGTCTGCTTTCGTATAAGAATGGCATGATAACTGTAATCTGTCTTGCTTTACCGGCAGAAGCAGCAATAATTCTTTTCAGGTCGGAATAATGATCGTCCGGTGACATTGGACATTTCTTTCCATACATAGAATACTCAATGCTGTAATTGGTTACATCAACCATGAGATAGAGGTCTTTACCTCTTACTGATTCTAATACCTCTCCTTTAGCTTCTCCTGAAGCAAATCTTGGACAATGAGATTTAACAAGATATGAATCTTTTGTATAACCATTAAATGCGATAGTGGATTTCTCTGAAAACTCGCGCTCGGTTCTCCACTTTTTCAAGTAGTAATCAACGCGTTCTCCCAGTTCAGTACAACTATCCATTGCAATGATTCCCAATGGTCCTACAGGTATGGTTGATAGTAAATGACTGTCTTTTGGCATGATTTTATCTCCTTCTATTCGTTGATAGATGTTCTTCTTTTGGCTAGTCTTATATTGCTGCCATAGAAGTTGTAAACCTTGTACTCTGCGAAGATTCGGGTTGAAATTCTGTCAGAATATCTGTCTGTCAATTCTTTTAGGTTAAGGTTTGTAGATATAACAGTTGATTTCTTCTCCCGCATTCGCGTGTTAAGTATATTATAAAGCTCAGAAGATACGAACGAATTGGTATATTCTGTGCCAAGGTCATCAATAATTAACAGGTCGCAACGATATAGGTATTCGTATATATCCCTGTTTTTGGGGTTGTTATTTTTTCTCATTACAGCATCACCGCAAACCTCTTCGAATAAATGAATAGCACTTTGATAAAGAACTGTATGACGGGTGTCTAACAATTCTTTTGCTATACAGTTTGAGAGGAAGGTTTTTCCCAAACCGGTTTCGCCATAGAATAATATATTACCACCATTTATATCAAAATTACTAGTAAAATCTTTGGTTTTTTCAAAAATATTTTTCATATTATCATATGGGGTGTACGGATGTATATTATCTGACTCCTTTGGATAATATGAAAGATCAAAGGTTTTGAAGTTTTCTTTTTCTAAAATATCGGTTAAAGTTGATTGTCTGTACAGCATAGAAATAGTTGCCTGCTTAAAGCAGGAGCAGTAATCATAACCAACTTTGCCGGTATCCTGACATAGTGGACAGGTATATATCGGTTTTAAGTAATTATTCGGGTAACCGTTTTTTGTCAGAAGAGCTTCCTTTTCGCGTATAAGCAGGTGATTATTCTCTATGACATCTTCTGTGTTATCTGCAATGCCGTTAAGTCTTGCTCTACAGGCACTTATTGATGAGGAGGCAATAGTGCGATCAATTTCTGCAATACGAGGTATTTTGTTGTAAATCTCTTCTTTGCGACGAGTTTCTTCTGCACGATTCTCTCTCTGGTGAGAGTAGTATATCTGCATTATCTCATCGTATTGATCATCATTAAACAACATAGTTAATTATTTGCCTCCTTTAAAAATAGGCTTTCGAATTCATCGACAACAGAGTCTTTTGTGGAACTCTGATAGTTGTTAAACTGATTGGCTAAAGAAGTTCTTCCGGTAGATTTCTTTTTCTTATTAGCCGCCCACTGCTCATCAAGCTTTTGGATGTCAGATAGAGTGTGGACATTGTTTTTATGCCAGTTTTCAAGAATGCCGTTAACGTAACTAAAGGTTGGTGACTGGGGATTTGCCAGTATTGCACGACGGCAGGCTTCAACTATAATATTTTTATTAAATGAAAATGTATTATACCATGTATCAATGTATTTTGTCTCGGCTGGTGTAGGGACACGATTAGGTATTCCTAATTGTTTTAACACGGAAACGTATATTGAATTGTAATTTTTAGATGCAATTTTGGCTGCCTCCACAGTGTTTATACTGTTCTTGAACCATTCTATTGCAACCGCTTCAATATAACGACAGCTTTTTTTGCCGATAGAAACACAATACTCAACAAGATACTCGAGTAATTCAGGTGTAAACCTGAGTTCTTCATATATATATAAGAGTGACTGTAGATCTGATTGAGTGAGAGGTTTTCCGAAATAGGTTTCTGTTTGGTACAGAAGGTTTCCGAAGTCTTCGTCTTCCTGCTTGTCTGCAATAAATGCAGGCTTATATTTGACTTTCTTTGGTACTTCTATATTAGTGACGTTTTCGTCAGCAGAAGTTTCAGGATCCTCTTTTTGAGTTTTTTCTTCTGAAGGCTCCTCGGCTACGCCAAGCATCGAAAGAAGAGATTCATTATCCTCTTTGGATACTTTTGGAGATAAAGGCAGAAGGGTTATGCCTGTGAGTATTTTATCAGAAGTGTATTCAAGCTTCATGACCTTTTGTTTGATCCAATATCTGATAGCACGACATATATCTTTTTCGGTCGAATCAAAATGATCGGCTATCTCAGCTACCGTAACAGCTCTGCCACTGTTTAACAGTCTAACGAGATAGAGGTACACCTTGACAAATTCACCATTGGCTTCGGTCATATAATAATCTATAAAGAAGTTTGAAACAGACGAGTAGGTTTCGTGATTTTTTGTAGTTATTGTAATGGTTTCCATGTCTGTTTCATCCTCCATAAGATCGTGTTTTTCTCAATTGCAAAACGGATTATAACACAGTGTTTTAAAAAAGGAAATAGAACGTGTGTTTTGTGCGCGGGGAGGATGAATATTGTGGGAAGTGTGGATTGTGTGGATTTGTTGTTAACATAAATATGGATGCTGTTAATAACATATAAAAAAACAAATAATAATAACGCTTTTCGAGGAGTCGGTGAGAAAAGCGTCGAATTATTATGTAAATAAAAATATCCACACGCTATTCTTGTCAAGTGACAAAATATAGAATGTGGATATTGTGTATAATTATAATCCGAGGAGTTCTTCCCCTATTAAATAGACGTCTCCGGCGCCCATAGTTATCAACAAATCATTTTTTTTGCAATTTTTTAATAAATAATTTTCAACTGCTGCAAAAGTACTTAAATACCTTGCATCTGTGCCTGAGTCTTTGATTGCATCAGCTAAGTCTTTTGCGTGGACAAGACCTGTATCCTTCTCTCTTGCTGCATATATGTCTACGATAATTACGTGGTCAAATCCTTTGAGAGCATCTGCAAATTCGTTAAACAAAGCTTTGGTACGTGTATAGGTATGTGGTTGGAATACTACCCAAAGCTCATTGTGAGGTGTGTTGGTTGCTGTTGTTAAAGTAGCTTTGATTTCTGTAGGGTGATGAGCGTAATCATCAATTACTTTGACGTCTCTTATAGTTCCCTTGTATTCAAATCGTCTGTGGGCACCTGAGAAACATGAGAGCCCTGAAAGACAATTGTCCCTGTCCACTCCGAGAACGTCGGCAGCAGCGATTGCAGCCAGGGAATTAGAAACGTTGTGAGTGCCGCCTATGTTGATGTGTACTCTGTCCTGCTTCTCTCCGTTGACAACAAGAGTAAAGTTCATGTGTCCCTGCTCGTCTGCCTCGATGTCAACTGCACGATAATTATTGGATTCCCCCATACCAAAGGTTATGATGTTGCAGTTTAGCCCATCTGTTACTTTTGAAATGCAGGACATATCACCGTTGACGATTAAATGACCGTTGTCCGGAAGATTTTTCGCAAAAGTGTGGAAGCTGTCTATAATTTCATCTATACCACTGAAAAAATCAAGATGATCGGCGTCTACATTTAAAATGATACTTATATAAGGAAATAATGAGTGGTAACTGTTGGTGTATTCGCATGCCTCTGTTACAAAGTATGGCGATTGTCCGACACGTACATTACCACCAATAGAATCCAATATACCACCGACCGAAATAGTGGGATCGGTATCTGCCTCCATGAAAATCTGTGATAACATTGATGTGGTAGTAGTTTTTCCATGAGTTCCGGATACAGCTATTGAATACTTGTAGTTATTCATTATCTGACCGAGCAACTGTGCTCTTGTTAGCATTGGAAGGTTTCTCTTTACACATTCTGCAAATTCCGGGTTGTCTTCGTGGACAGCGGCGGTGTACACTACAAGATCAATATCGTCTGTAATGTTATCTTTGGATTGCCCGATGTTGACAATAGCTCCCATTGAAATGAGATTATCGATTATGTCAGAGCTTTTGGCATCAGAACCGCTTATTTTGAAATTCTCTTTGAGAAGAATCTCTGCAAGTCCGCTCATGCTTATTCCGCCAATTCCGATGAAGTGTACATGGATTGGATTGTTAAAATCAAGTTGATACATATGAAACACCTCTTTTTATGTTGTAATTTTTATTCACTAACTTCTTCTGTGTTGCCAGTGGCTTCTTTGCTGTCTGTTGTGTCGGCATTTGCTGTGGGATCCTCACGTATATATAATACATTGCGATCTATAGTGAGAAAATCCTCATCTGAAATATAATAATAGTCATCAGATGGCTTGATTGGGATTTCAAGAGTAACAGGGTCCATGTATCCCGGATTATCTACGGTAGTTTTCAAAATATCAATTATGCCTTCTGCAAATTCAGTTTCATATTCCACTTCAGTAGAATCATTATAGTCACCTTCGTCGACACGAGCATTGAAGCTTTCGATGTATTCAACAACTCTGTCGTAGCTTGTCTCTAACGTGTCTAAAGGGTAAACCTTAAGTTTGATGACATAACTGTCTGAGTCGGAATCCTTATCGACGCTTGCCACCTCATATTTGGCATTGGAAAAAATAGATTGGGCAAGATAGTAGAACTCGGACAACACAGTTCCGTCATCTACCTCCTTAATGCCGTAATAGTTCATAAGGTTATGAGCCTGATAATCCATGTTGGCAACATACACCGCCTCGGCGTCTTTTTGTGAAACGCCGGTAAGAGTCATGTAGTCCTTCGAGACATTTTTGTAATTGATATCCAAAAGACTGATTATATATCTTGAGTACACTTGTGATTTGCTGTCGAATAGAGAACAGCCGACAAGGTTGACTGATAATATCAATGTCAGGGTAAGAATAGTTGCTGTTTTAAAGTATTTTTGTAAATTCATTTTCATATGATAAAACCTCCTGAAACATTTGGGTTGAATGTTTGCATAATTAATGATATTCTACCATATATTGATTGATATGTCTATGGAAAAACAGGCGTAAAAAGTCTATATAATTCTTTTGGAGGATAATTATGAGTATTAAGATTTTTGACACCCATGCTCATTATGATGATGAGGCGTTTGACGAGGATAGAGAAGAACTCTTGTCAAGAATTCAACAGGCGGGTGTTGCGCGTGTTGTGAATGTTGCCTGCAGTATGGAAACATCAGAAAAAATGCCGGATTTTATCAGTGATTATGATTTTATGTTGGGAACGGTAGGAGTTCACCCTGATGATATAGATAATTTATGTAATGCTGATATGGACAGAATAAAAGAACTGTCAGAAAAAAAAGGCATTATTGCAATCGGTGAGATAGGATTAGATTATCACTATGATGATATAGATAAAGAGCTTAAGAAAAAATGGTTTGCTACGCAATTGGATATTGCAAAAGAGCTTAAACTTCCGGTATCCATACATAGCCGTGATGCGGCAAGGGATACTCTTGAAATAATGAAGTCAGAAAATGTTCTGGATGTATCAGGAGTTATGCATTGCTTCGGATATGGTGTCGATATGGCAAGAGAATTTCTTGATATGGGCTATTACATCGGTGTTGGCGGAGTGGTTACATTTAAGAACGGACGAAAGCTAAAAGAAGTGGTGGAATATACACCGATTGACAGAATAGTGATAGAAACAGATTGCCCGTATCTCTCACCGGTACCGTTTCGTGGTAAGAGAAATTACTCCGGTAACCTGACTTATGTGGCAGAGGAGATAGCACGAATAAAGGGTATATCTGTAGATGAGGTATATGAATTGACATATGATAATGCGATAAAGCTTTATCGTCTATATGAAGGAACAGAATAGTTTATCTATTTACGTATCGTTATTAAAAAGGAGTAGAGAATGGAGAAGTTAAGTAACCCACAGGTGACTATAGCGACAATTAAAAAGTATGATTTTTCTTTCCAGAAGAAATTCGGACAGAACTTTCTCATAGATGAGCATGTTCTTAATAAAATCATAGCTGCAGCGGGAGTGACAAAGGACGACATGGTTTTGGAGATTGGTCCCGGATTTGGAACGATGACGCAGTATCTGTGTGAGAATGCGAGAGAGGTAGTTGCGGTTGAGATTGATAAGGAACTTATTCCTGTGTTAAATGATACCCTTTCTGAATATGACAATGTGACCGTAATTAATGATGATATATTAAAAGTCGATATAGATGGTCTGATAAATGAGAGGAATGGAGGAAAACCGGTAAAGGTAGTGGCAAATCTTCCGTATTATATCACTACACCTATAATTATGGGGCTGCTAGAGAAGCATGTGCCGGTAGATAATATTACGGTTATGGTACAGAAAGAGGTTGCTTTAAGAATGCAGGCAAAACCCGGAACCAAGGATTACGGAGCTCTGTCACTAGCCGTACAATATTATGCAAAACCTTATATTGCAGCTAATGTACCGCCTAACTGTTTTATACCAAGACCGAACGTCGGTTCAAGTGTAATACGGCTTAATCTCTTTGATAAGCCCCCGGTTGAGGTGGGTGATGAGAAACTGATGTTTTCGATAATCAGGGCTTCATTTAACCAGAGAAGAAAGACATTACAGAACAGTCTTGTAAATGGAGGTTTGCCATTTACAAAAGAACAGATATGCGAAGCACTTTCTGAGATGGGAATAGCAGCTACGATAAGGGGAGAGGCACTTTCATTGGAGCAGTTTGCTAAGCTTACTGACTTGTTAAAGAATGCTTAAGGAACTTACAAGTTATAATTGTGAATGATAGCAGTGCCTTCGGATTTATAATGATTATCGAATTAATAATGGAATAATTCGGTCTTGTCCTGCATAAGATTATAGACAGATATAATTGGACAAAGGAGCGTGTGGGACAAGTGGGAAATTATAAGAGAAATGTCACCTATTTTTATCAGTATCGTACCGGTTGTATTGGAAGTACATCAGGGTTTCTGAAGATGGAGGTAAAAGGGGAAATTGTAAGAATTATTATTAATATTCAAGAGCCAATGGGAATTCACAGAAGTAATCCGGTGTTGTATTTTTATTATGAAACTCCCGATAATTTGACTGCGGTTAAAATATGTGATGTTGAGAGGTGCGGAGAGGTGCTTACTCTACAAACCAAAACTGGATGGGAGAAAATGTTTGATACCGGACGTGATCTTTATTCCTTTGATGGTGTTTTGGTCTATTATAATAAGAATGATTATTATCTGGGTGATTTCAAAGACAGAGATCGAAGTTCCTACGAATTGGTTTTAAAAGAAGAGGCGGAAAAGCCATCTGATAATCCGGAAATAAATTCGACGGAAAATGTTCAAGATACTCAAAGTGTGAAAGGGGATCATTTTGACGACATGATTAAAGAGTTTCCTAAGCTTCCTATGGGAGGGGCACAAGAGCTTTTTGACTGTGTCAGAATAAACCTTAAGGATATAGGAAAACTTGACATCAGTAACTGGAAACTTGGAGCAAACAGTTTTCTGACGCATGGATTTTATACGTATCAATATCTTATGCTTGGGAAACTCAGGTTTGATGATGGGAAAAAACAGGCTGTAATAGGAGTTCCGGGAGTATACAGTAACAGGGAAAAATATCTGGCCAATATGTTTGGCTTTGAACAGTTTATTCCGGTTAAAAAAACAGGGATAAGAACGGGTCAGTTCGGGTATTGGATAGTGGAACTTGCTATGCCCGGTGATCGCTATTGATCAGAGAATATCTTGAATGATCCATAAAAACTCCGTTGATATTGACGCTCTGATATTCCAAGCCTTCATAAGTGAACCCCAAGCGCTCCAATAGATGAATGGAACGAGTGTTGGAAGGTGAAACCTTTGCTTCTATGCGATGTGTGTTATAGTTGGAAAACATTACTGAAATAGCTGCCTGACATCCTTCCAGGGCGTAGCCGTTGCCCCAGACTTCATGATGGAATTTGTAACCGATGGCGGCCGTTGAGAAGGGCATGGGTCTTATGCTGTAAAAATTAATACTTCCAATTATACGTTCAGGATTTTCACTGGTATATACATAATAGCGCAGAGAACGCCCTTTGATCGTGTCTTTATATTCGTATTCGGCTGCGGCTTGCTGATATTCAAGAGTATAGAAGGTGGTGGGACGTGTTGGTTCGTACATATCAAAATACTCGCTGTTTTCAATATAAAACCGGAGTGCTTTTTCGGCAATGCCAGCATCTTCAACTCTCATGATAAGACGGTTGGTGTTAATTATAAAGGACATGTCATTCTCCTTCTTTTATAATTATCTGATATCAATATAATAACATATGACTAGGGAGAGATACAATGGATAAAGATGTAAAATATATGAGGGCCGCGATAAAGCAGGCGAAGTGTGCGGTGAAAAACGGAGATGTTCCGATAGGATGCGTTATAGTTCAAAATGATAAGATAATAGCAAGGGGCTATAACAAGAGGAATGCCAGGAAAACAACGCTGGCTCATGCTGAACTGATAGCGATTGAAAAAGCTTCAAAGAAGGTTGGTGACTGGCGACTTGAAGACTGTACAATGTATATAACGCTAGAGCCATGTCAGATGTGTGCAGGTGCAATAATACAGGCAAGGATACCGAAGGTGGTAGTTGGTGCCATGAATAAGAAAGCAGGGTGTGCCGGGTCTATAATAAACTTGTTTCAGATTGAACAGTTTAACCATCAGGTTGAATTTGTAAATGGTGTTTTGGAAGAAGAATGTTCCGGGATGCTGTCAGATTTTTTCAGGAATTTAAGAAGAGAAAGAAGAGAGAATGACAAAAGCCTAAAACAACAAGGTTGACAGAAAAGTTTTTTTCTTGTATACTAACGAGGATTTATTGATTAATATTGCCAGATCTTTCCGTGCAACCGGGGTATTAGCAGTACCCTATACCTGTTGCTATAGCAGGGGTGATGATCTGCCCCGGGTTTTGCGTTTAATGCTGCCCATGGCAAGTGGCGTTGACGTGCGGGTCTTGCGCGATGGAAACCTATGAACCGTGTCAGGTCGGGAACGAAGCAGCACTAAGTAGGATCTTTCATGCGCCGCAAGGGTGCCTGACTGAGTTAACTACTATGGTAACAGATTGAATGAGAATTCAAAGCAGGTCGCACGGAAATTTTTTTTTAAATGGGTGGATTAATTATGTAAATAGTGTTACAATAAGGGTAGTTTTATATTCTAATGAAGTATAGGAGTGGGAGTTAATAGCATGAACTATGCAAATGTGATTGAGTTTGTCAAAGAGCAGATTGCTGTTAATGGCAGACCGCCGAATTATCCTTTCCGCGATCGCTTTGAACATACGATGAGAGTGTATCGTTGGGCTATCAAGTTACAGGCAAGAGTTGGTGGAGATTTAGAGATAATTGCGCTGGCGGCATTACTTCATGATGTCGGTTGGGAAGAAGGTCGGGATCATGGAGAGGTTGGAGCTGAGATAGCAGTTGAATTTCTTGACAGTATAGGAATCGATCCGGTTAAGATAGGACGGATTGGAGAAATTATTCGTATCCATGAAGATAAGGATACAACAGATGAACTGTCAATTGAATGTCAGGTTGTAATGGATGCCGATCTGCTTGATGAGGTCGGAGCTGTTAGTGTGCTTTGGGATTCGATGGCAACGGCGTGTGAAGAGGGTGCCAATTACAAGAAGGCATATTACAGAATTAAACAATATTATAAGGGAAACAAGCCAAAGATTCGGCGCTGTAAGACCGAGGTCGCAAGACTTGAGTTTGACAGACGTATGAAGATGCTTGAAGATTTTTTATTCCAGTTAGAAAAGGAACTGTTTTAAGAGGGAATATACTAAGGAAGAATTGTGTCTAGGAGGAATTAATTATGAAACAGTTTTTGAAAGCATTACTTGGTATTGCGATTATATGTGGTATTGGTTACGGAGTATATATGATTGTGCCGGAATATCCACATAATATTATCAAGTCAGTTGTTCAGCCAATAGTGGATGTTGAAGCGAAGCTTCGAATAGAGCAGGTGAAGAATCTTGGTGTTAATATCAAGGGACTTGAGGGAGTGACATATCAGGCTGCATTAGAGAAGAACACAGGAATGAGTTGCTGGGTATATGAGAAAGACGAGACATCAGGGAAAGAGATGGTTGTATATCGTGGTAACGGTGCAAGTATTAACATGAAGGATGTTACCGATTATGGCGAAAAGTTATACACATCTGCGAGCGTAAAATTTGAATTCCATATTGATGGAACCAAGGTTGAGGTCATTCCGTTTATTGATGGACAAGAGATGAATATCAAAGATGGCAAACATGTTGAGCAGAATAAGGAAGTGCTTAAGATGATTGTTACACAGCTTAGTCAGGGTATTCAGGAAGAGTAATTTAATAACATTTATAATAATTAAGGACACTGCAAGTTGTTATGTTGCAGTGTCCTTTTACGTGTTTATTGATTGTTGGTTTAGTGATTATGAGACTGATTTTATAAGCTCTAAGATTGTTTTTACGGAATCAGACATTTTGCTCTCTTCCATGGCTTTGATGTATTCATTCTTATGAGCCATAACGTCTCTGATGGCGTTGATAAGAGAGGTCTTTGAAAGCTCTTCCTCTTCAAGCACATAGCTATATCCGTTTTTCTTAAAGGATTTTGCGTTTAAGATCTGGTCTCCACGGCTTGCGGCTTTTGATAAAGGTATAAGGATGTTAGGCTTTTTGAGTGCGAGTAACTCGCAGATTGCATTGGCTCCCGCTCTTGATATTACCAGATCGGATAGAGCAAACAAATCTCTAAGTTCCTTGGAAACATACTCAAACTGAACGTAGCCTTTGATGCCATCAAGTGATTCGGACAAATTATTTTTTCCACACAAGTGAATGACCTGATATTTTGATAAAATATCATTTAAACTCTCGCGAACAGTCTTATTGATAATAACACTTCCTGAACTTCCGCCTACAACAAGTATAGTAGGTATATTTGGATCAAGATTGCAAAAATCGGCTGCACGTTTTCTGTCTCCTTCAAACAGTTCTTTTCTGATAGGGGTTCCTGTCAGTACAGCCTTTCCTTCAGGTAAAAGGTCATAGGTTTCTCTAAAATTGCAACATACTTTGGTAGCGGCAGGTATACATATTTTGTTGGCAAGTCCGGGAGTCATATCGGATTCGTGAATGATTGCCGGGATTCTGTTCTTTTTTGCTGCCAAAACAACAGGGACAGTTACAAATCCGCCTTTAGAAAATACTACGTCAGGTTTAATTTTCCTGATAAGCCTGTCTGCCTCGCCAAAACCTTTGATGACCCGGAAAGGATCTGAAAAATTCTTGATATCAAAATAGCGTCTCAGTTTTCCGGAGGATATCCCGTAATACGGAATCCCCATATCCTCTATCAGTTTTTTCTCAATACCGTTATATGAGCCGATGTAATGAACCTCGTATCCGGCTTCTTTAAGACTATTATATAGCGCAATATTAGGTGTTACATGTCCGGCAGTTCCTCCGCCGGTAAGAACTATTTTTTTCATGACATACCCCTTTGACATATTTGTTGAGTGATTATTGATTACGTGTGATGTCTGGTCTAACTGCTGCTTGTAATTACATTGGGCGGTTATGGCTTTTGACACGCATATCATAATAATATATCACGCAAAAATAAAAAGCAACAAAAGAAGAATTAAAAATAATGAATAGTGTCGAATTGTGGGATAATTTATTTTTTTTTATTTGCCGACAGATGTTCATAGCGAAATAATACGAAGGACTTGTCTTGTTTTTGCCCTGCAGCGTTAGTACACTTTTAGTTAAGATAAATGAAGGGAAGGAACATTATGATGGTAAAGTTTATAACAGATAATATTTTTATGAGTGTAATAGCAGCATTAGGACTTTTGAGCATTTTTATACAATGGATAATTATGCTTTCAATTAAAGGATATGTAAAAGCGTCTGCAAATATGAAAACCACCAGAAAAAAAGTGATGATTAATTTAAAGAATCAATTTGAAGCTATGTATGGAATGAATGTTAAGGTCAGGAATATGGATGCATATGTAGATAAATACATTTATAAGCTACGCTTTGCAGGTGTTACATACTCTTCTTGGGAAAAGCTACCTTATATAACTGCGGGGTTAAACGTGTTTTTGGTTGTTGCAGGCTGCTATTATGGATTTAGGACAAATGCCGTAAAGGCATATTATGCAAATATTTTGACTGCAGGCGGAATAAATCTTGCATGTTTGTATCTCTTTTTTCATATATTTGGAATAAAAACAAGAAAGCAGCAGATCCACGTACAGCTTGTGGATTATCTGGAAAATTATCTCACAAATCATTTAATTAAAACTGTTGATAACAGGGACGATTGGGAAGATGTTGACAAGATAGTTGAAACTGCCTATCAGAGCGCAGATGCGAACACCCCGGTTGATAAGACAGAGCCTGAAGTGTCAGAACATGATGACAGGAAAAATTGTATGGAGGAGGATATGGATATGCTAAAGCGTCTTATCAGAGAAATGGATGCAAAAAGAGAGGTTGAAAATGCATCCGGAGAGGTGGCTGCAGCCGTTGATAAACAGTCAGATATGGATTTGCTTGAGGAATTTGTCCAGAGCTTTCTTTCTTAGGAAGAGGTGCGATTTGGATAAGTCGGTTGAGAAAAATGAGCATAAGAATAAAATTATCTTGGTTATTGTGGCCGTTTTAGCTTTACTTTTGATAGTCGATATGATAGCAATAAGAAGAATAGATGAGAGAACGGTAAGGAAAGCTGATGAAAACAGTAGCCGGGAAGAGAGGACGGAGGAAGTAAAAAAAGATCCATGGCAGAAAGCTCTTGATGAAAATAATACTATAGAACTTGCAAGGCTTGATAATGAACACAGGCAGATAGTAGATGGTACAAATTATGCCGATGTGGATAATAAGCTATATGCATGGTGGTTTAGGAGAAATGATAATCACGAGAAATCGGGGTGTCAGGAGGATTTTGATATAGGACAGTACAACGCATACTATACTGTTCCGGTAAGTGAAAAGAAGATGTTCATAACCTTTGACTGTGGGTATGAAAATGGATTGACAGCGGACATTTTGGATGTACTTAAAGAAGAAAATGTTACCGCTGCCTTTTTTGTTACACAGACGTTTATCAGAGATAATATTGAACTGGTTAAAAGAATGAAAGAGGAAGGACATCTTGTGTGCAATCATACGGTTACACATCCTTCCATGCCGTCTAGGAGTATAGAAGAACAGAGAGAGGAATTGCTTAAATGTGAAAGTTACATGAAAGAAGCTACAGGATATGATATGGATTTGTTTTTCAGACCGCCGAAAGGAGAATACAGCAGGCGGACACTTCAACTTGCTAAGGATCTCGGCTATACTACTGTATTCTGGTCTATAGCATATCTGGATTATGACGTTAATAATCAGCCTTCGCCTGAACATGTAATAAATCATTTTGAGAAATACTATCATCCGGGAGCAATACCTCTGATTCATAATGTGTCAAAGGCCAATCACGATGCACTTAAAAATGTGATTGAATTACTTAAGAATGAGGGCTATTCATTTGGCAATCTATACGAAATAAAGGAAAAATCATGCAAATAACGTTAAAATAACAGGGATTATTTGTAATATTTAGAAAAGTGGGCATAATTATTAAATAAAATGTTGATATTTGTTAGACCATTTGTTAAAATATATTCTGTTCGTATTTTCATTGAACATCGAACTAAAGAGACCGGATTTCGGTTGCAAGTTATTGCCTGGTAACTATTCGGTCAAGTATGACAAAGGAGAGCAAAAGCATGGCAGAGAGTATTAGTTTTGATTATAGTAATGCAATGTTCATGGTGGAAGAAAAAGACATTGCAGAGATGAAGGAAAGGGTTCTTGAGGCTAAGAAGACTTTGGTTGAGAAGACCGGAGAGGGTAACGATTTTCTTGGATGGCTTGACCTTCCTATTAATTATGACAAGGATGAATTCTCAAGAATTAAGGCGGCGGCTAAGAAGATTCAGAGCGATTCTGAGATACTCATTGTCATTGGTATTGGTGGATCATACCTTGGTGCGAGAGCAGCAATCGAGGCACTTCGCCATACATTTTATAATGTTATAGATAAAGATATGAGAAAGGGAACACCTGAAATATATTTCTGCGGTAATAGTATCAGTTCTACATATCTTGAACATTTGTTGGAAGTTGTTGGAGACAGAGATTTCTCGGTTAATATCATTTCAAAGTCGGGAACAACTACAGAGCCTGCAATAGCATTCCGTATCTTTAAGAATCTTTTGATTGATAAGTATGGTAAGAAAGAAGCAGCAAAGAGAATATATGCAACTACAGATAAGGAAAAGGGAGCTCTTAAGCATCTTGCTGATGAAGAGGGATATGAGACATTTGTAGTTCCTGATGATGTTGGAGGACGTTTCTCGGTTCTCACTGCAGTTGGCCTTCTTCCGATAGCAGTAAGTGGTGCAGACATTAAGCAGCTCATGGTTGGTGCGGCAACCGCAAGACAGATTTGCATGGAGGCTGATTTTGAACATAACGATGCGCTTCAGTATGCAGCACTTCGTAACATATTAAGAGAAAAGGGCAAGACAATGGAGATTCTTGCTAACTATACACCTTCAGTTCACTATATTGGTGAATGGTGGAAGCAGTTGTTTGGTGAATCAGAAGGTAAGGATGGTAAGGGTATTTATCCTACAGCCTGTGACTTTACAACAGATCTTCATTCTCTTGGACAGTTTATTCAGGATGGTACAAAGAATCATATTGAGACAGTTATCAATATCGGTTCTCCTAGACGTAAGATCATCATGGAGGCTGAGGATGATGATTTAGATGGTCTCAACTATCTTGCTGGAAGAACAGTTGATTACATTAATAAACAGGCTATGAACGGTACGGTTCTTGCTCATGTTGATGGCGAGATTCCTAACCTTATGATCACTGTTCCTTATATGACTGAGTTTAACTTAGGTGAGCTCTTCTACTTCTTTGAGTTTGCGTGTGGTGTCTCAGGTTATGTACTTGGAGTTAATCCATTTAACCAGCCGGGTGTTGAGAGTTATAAGAAGAACATGTTTGCACTTCTTGGAAAACCGGGCTTTGAGGAGCAGAGGGCTAAGCTTCTTGAACGTATGAAGAAATAATTGAATAATTAATAAAGATAATAAACAGACAGTCTTTTTTGGACTGTCTGTTTTATGCAAGGTTGACTGTTGTTTTATACAACTAATATATGTAGGGAGGATTGACTATGGATGAACAGAGAAAAGACGGTAGTGGTCTTCGTTTAAAAGGTGACTATTCACAACCTGTTTCGGGATATGATCAGAGTACTTTTGGAACAGTATCTTCAAGTAATACTTACGGCTCAACAAACAGTGGCAGTTATGAAGCTCCGTATTCGGGCGGTAATGTATCAAATAATGAACCGTATACAAATAACAATTCTTATTATGATGAGCCATATACATCATCACATTCGGATGGTTTTATAATTATGGATGATGCTACGGCAGGAGTTATGACAGGTGCATTTTTGTACATGTTCATTGCGCTATTGGTGACAGGTATAACTGCACTTTTTACGGCTTCGTCAGAAACTATGCTTATGGCTATATTTTCAAGCAGGTTTTCGTTTTATCTTGTTATTGGATTGGAATTTGCTATTGTTTTGGGTGCTAATTCAGCAATGAAAAATAATAATGCAGTGCTATCGGCGGTATTGTTTTTTGCATATGCGGTCGTTAATGGATTAACCTTCTCGGTAATCTTTTTGGTTTTTCAGATGGCATCTATTCAAATGGCATTTTTTTCAACCGCAGTTGTCTTTGGTATTATGGCATTTATAGGCAAAGTTACAAATAAGGACTTGTCGTCAATTGGAAGTATGTTAATTGTAGGATTGTTAGGGACGATAATTGTTTCTGTTGTTAATATGTTTATAGGATCTTCTATGGTAGATGTTGGAATATCGATTGTCACAATCGTAATATTTTTGGGACTTACCGCCTATGATACACAGAAGATAGAGAGGATGGCAACAGAGAATTCGGGTTATAATCCGGCGGTAATAAGCCTTTGGGGCGCAATGGAATTATATTTGGATTTTATAAACCTGTTCCTCAAAATACTTAGATTGTTCGGAAAGAGAAAATGATTCTGTTAAAAGAACTTTAGATTTCCCTCTATATACAAAACTACGAAGAATAAGGAGGATTGATTATGGAAGAGAATTCAATGGAATATAACAGATATGCCGGCATTCTTGTTCATCCAACATCTTTTCCGGGTGATTACGGAATTGGAGATCTTGGTTCGGGTGCCTATAAGTTTGTAGATTTTCTGGAAAAGTCCGGACTTACCCTCTGGCAGGTACTGCCACTTGGACATACAGGTTTTGGTGATTCTCCTTATCAGCCTTTTTCGTCATTTGCGGGACAACCGCTGATTATTGCAATAGATCCTCTAAGAGAGGCGGGACTTTTGTATGATGAGGATTTCTGTGATATGCCACAGTGGAATCCTCAAAAGGTAGAATACGGTAAAGTTATAGAGTTTAAGACAGGGCTTTTGAAGAAAGCTTTTGAAAGATATTGTGATTCTGATATTGAGGATAAATTCTCGACGGATGAAGAGTTTGTTGAGGCGTTTGAACAATTCAAGGATGAGGAGCAATGGCTTGATGACTATTCGCTGTTTATGGCTGTGAAAGATCATTTTAGCGGTATGCCATGGTATATGTGGGAGAACTCGATTAAGAAGCCGACTGAAAAACAGAAAAAGGACTGGATGGAGAAACTTTCCCATACGGTTGAATATTTTAGATTTATTCAGTTTCTATTCCATAAGCAGTGGTTCGAACTCAAAGAATATGCCAATGAAAAAGGAATTAAGATCATTGGTGATATTCCGATATTTGTTGCCTGGGACAGCGTGGATGTGTGGGCTAACAAGAAACTGTTTGACTTGGATTCTAAGGGATATCCCAAAACTGTTGCGGGTGTGCCTCCTGATTTCTTTTCTGAAACAGGACAGCTCTGGGGTAATCCGTTGTATAAATGGAGCGAGCATACCAAGACAGGGTACGAGTGGTGGATATCAAGATTGCGCTATCAGTTGAAGCTTGCTGATTATGTGAGGCTGGACCATTTTAGAGGATTTGATAAATTCTGGGCAGTTCCTTACGGTGAAGAAACTGCGGCCAATGGCAAATGGGTCAAGGCACCGGGTATTAATTTTTTCACTCACTTAGAAGCGACACTCGGATATCATATGCCTATAATTGCTGAGGATTTAGGTTATATAGAACCTACGGTTTTGGAGTTGCGTGATAAGTTTGGTATACCCGGAATGAAAGTATTGCAGTTTGGATTTGAAAATCCTGATGAGAACGATTTTTTACCACATAATTGTGTGAGAAACTGCGTCTGCTACACGACGACCCATGACAATGATACCGTTCTGGGCTGGTATCAGAAATGCTATGAGCAGTCTCGTGATAAGCTTAGAAGATATTACAATACTGATGGTGGAGATGTATGCTGGACATTAATTCGTGCATGCTTTTCGTCTGTGGCAAATATGGCGATTGTCCCTATGCAGGATGTACTTTGTTTAGACTCCTGGGCCAGATATAATACCCCCGGTGTGGGTGACGGCAATTGGGCCTGGAGATTTAAGCTTGAAGATATGAATGAACATCTTGAAAAAAGATTATATGAGACTGCAAAGCTGTATGGAAGATAGGTAGAGGAAAGTTAAATGAGGAATATATTGGTGTTAGGATTTCTGTTTCTTTATCTGGTGCTGTTAATACCGGTGCACTTGATTTTGAGAATAATAGGAATATGGAATCCGAACCTGAGATATAAACTGGGAAATGCGTTTGTGTATTATGCTTTTCGCTTCGAACTGTTACAGGCCGGAGCGCATATCACAATAGAAGGTAAGGATAAAATACCTGATAAGCCGGTGCTTTTTGTATCTAACCATAGAAGTTATTTTGATATATTGCTTTTGCACACTACTTCAGGAAAAAGACCGGGATTTGTAGCGAAAGCAGAGATGGATAAGTTTCCGTTGCTCAACTGGTGGATGAAGGATATAGGATGTCTGTTTCTTGACAGAAAGGATTTAAGATCAGGTGTTCAAATGATCAAGGACGGTACGGAGCATATAAAAAGCGGACGGTCCATGGTTATATGTCCTGAAGGAACAAGAAATCAGAAAAAAGAAATGCTTCCTTTTAAGGAGGGAAGTCTTAAGATGGCAGATAAGGCAGAATGTCCGGTTGTTCCTGTTGCTATTATTGACAGTGATCAGATGTTAGAAGTCAGACCGGGTTTTCATATTAAGAGCGGACATCCCAAGGTGATTTATGGAGAACCGTTCTATATTAAGGAATTAGAAAAAGAAGACAGGAAGCATGCAGGAGCATATGTACAGGGAATTATTAAGAAAATGATAGATGAAGCCGGTGGACAAACCGGGATAAGAGAGGAGAAAAGAAAATGAGTCCATGGATAATTACGTTAATCGTATTTATTGTTATCGCAATTATTTTTACAGTTTTATATATTGTTGGTAACAGATTACAGAAAAAGCAGTTACAGCAAAAGGAATTGATAAGAGAGTCTGCACAAATGACATCAATGCTTGTAATTGACAAGAAGATGATGAAGGTAAAAGAAGCGGGTCTTCCAAAGTCTGTTATGGACCAGACACCAAAACGCTACCAAAATGCAAAGATGCCAATAGTAAAAGTTAAGATAGGACCTCAGACGCTGAATCTTATCTGCGATGATGCGATATTTGATGAACTTCCCACAAAATGTGAAGTTAAGGCTATGGTGAGCGGTATCTATATTACAGAGATAAAGAGTATAAGAGGAAAGAAACGAAATCAGGTTGAGACACCGCAAAAGAAGACTTTTGCTCAGAAAATGAGAATTAAACAGAATAAGCTTCAGGATGAATACGCCAGAGAAGAAAAGGCAAAAGAAGCCAAGAAGGCAGCTAAAGAAGCAGAGAAGAAGAAAAAAGAACAGGCCAAGAAAATTACAGATTAATTAAGGATTAAAGCACAGGATGAGGATATTGATATTTCTCATCCTGTGTTTTTTACTGCTATGCATTTATAAGTACTTCAGAAAAACAGATGATATTCCGACATAGTATGTGTAGATGTTTTATTTAAAAAGTGATAATATATACATATATAATTATCGTATGGTATATACACGTTGACATGGAAAGAGGTGGCATAATGGATTATCAGATTGGAAATTCGATGTTTAACAATACTAATTCGTCAGGCGGTGTTTCGATGAATACACAGAGCGGAAATTCAGGGAATGTTCTTAGGGGGAACAGTATTGGCGATATTCTTGCGTGCACTCTTGTTCAGGGGGGCAGGGAGCCGGTGCTGGACCTTAACGGAGTTATGATAAAAACCAAGGCAACAACGGATTTGAAGGATGCAAAACCGGGTGATACGATATATTTGAAAATTCAAGACGCGGATGTTAAACAGGTCTCATTAAAGGTTATGGGGATTAAGGCAGCAGGCGAAGCTTCACCTCTTAGCGCAGCAACCAGTGCGCAGGTAATGACGAGTACCGAGCAATTTTCTGAAATGATCAAGGATAATCTTGATGGAGCTTTAGATGAAAAAGAAGCGAAAGAAAATCAGAAGGAAATACTGAGAAGTCTATCTACAGAAGAGATAGCAAAACTTAGAATGATGCAGATAGATGTGACTAATTCTACCTTATCCGATCTGATGGGTATGGTGATTACTATAAGGTCGGGCGAGCATCAACAGGAGGTAAATGACCAGATAGGTGATATAGTTAAAGAGACGATTGGCAAGTTGAGGTCATCGCTGATTGCCGGTAATACGGCAGGTGACAATGGGACCACTACAGGTGGGATAATTGGAAGCAGTGATGGACGGTATGCATCTAACAATGACTTGTATACACCGGGGGTTAGCAGATTAAACAGTGAGGGATATGTTGTAAAGGTACCTGCTCTTAAGGCGGCTCGAGCTGCTACAACAGGTAGTGTTATGGCGCCGGAGGATAGTGTCAGAGTATCTGATGAACAGATGATATATCTTATCAAGAATAACTTAAGTCTTACTGTTGATAACCTTGAACTGGCAAAAAACAGTGTTAACGAGGGTAGTCCGGCCAAGGAAGTCCAGCTCAACGAGCAGGTTTGGAATGATATATATCCTCAGGTGACGGGGATTATAGAGTCGGCGGGAATGACTGTGTCGGATCAGAACATTTCGGGAGCGCAGTTTATGTTAAAACATGAACTTCCTGTAACGGTAGATTCGTTAAGAATGTATATGTCTGTCAACTCTCTTAATCAGAGAGGACTCCAGGATGGACAGCTTGAGGCAAATATTATAGAACAGATTTCCGTGGGTAATGCACCGGGAGAAGCCAGAATATCCGGAAGTACATTGCATGACAGAGCTGCACAGCTTGTTGAAAAGGTGCAGGCGATTACAGCGAGAACTGTAGATATGGCAGTCAATCAGGGCAAGCCGCTTACCATATCATATCTTTATAACAGCTCAATGAGAAATGTTGATGTCAAGAGAATGCGAACTCCCGTTAATACCGGTGTTGAGGGAGCGAGTCTTTCTTTAAGTGGAATAGATAGCACAGATAATGATTCTGAGGGAAGCAACCAGATGTTGTCAACTAGTCCCATGGCTATTACGACCAGGCGTCAGCTTGAAGAGATTCGCCTCTCGATGACTTTAGAGGCAGCAAATCGTCTGGTGAGACAGGATTTTAATATAGATGCCAGACCTATATCACAGTTGGTGGAAATGCTCAGAAATCAGGAAAATTCATTTTATGAAAATGTTGTTTCATCACATGATCTTCATGATATACCGGATGATATAGATCTTCTAAAGGAGACACTCAAAGAGACAGACAGTTTGAAAACTCTTCCGGCATATGCGCTGGGAGAGGTCGTCAGAAGGCCTAATATTACTGTTGGCAGTCTCTACGAAACTGCCAACCACATGAAGATGACAATGGCAGGTCAGGCTTATGAAACCATGATGACCAAACCAAGGCAGGATATGGGTGATTCTATTAATGAAGCATTTAAAAATGTGGATGATATATTAAGAGATATGAATCTTGACCGCAATCAGGAAAATCAGAGAGCGATAAGAATCCTTGCACATAATGAAATGGAATTAAGCACTGTTAATATAGCCAGTGTTAAGTCGGCAGATGCGAAGGTGCAGCAGATGTTTGAGACGTTGACTCCTCAGATTGTGCTAAATCTTATCAGAGAGAACAAGAATCCTCTCAATATGACAATAGATGGTCTTAATCAGGAGATTAGGCAGCAGAGAGAAATCAGAGGCATTACGGACGAACAGAGATTTTCGGAATTTTTGTATCAGCTTGATAAGACCGATGGTATTACGAAGGAAGAACGTAAAAGCTTTATAGGCATTTACAGACTTCTTGACAAGGTTGAAAAAAGCCATGGCAAAGATATAGGAGCAGTTATAAGAAACGGACAGGAGGTTACGCTTAATAATCTTTTCTCTGCTGATAAAAGCAGGCTTGTAAGAGGAATGGATGTTGCAATTGATGACAGTTTTGGGGAGAGAATTAATGTCAATACCAACAATAAGAGTATTCTTGACCAGATCAATACAGCATATAATGATACCTTGACCGGCAGCATTTTAAGACATATACATCCAACTACACTTAGAAATCTTCAGAATGTGGATTATGGTAATATGCGCCTTGAGGAGTTCAATGATCTGATGAAGGCCGGATATACAGAAGCGGGACAGAAGGATATCAGCGAGGATATATCCGAGAGACTCAAGGAAGCCATATCTTATGAGGAAGAAGTGGCTACCATGCTAGAAGCCAACGATATGCCTGAAACAGTTACCAACATAATTGCTGCTAATCAGGTTATGTATGGTGAGGACGGTATATACGGAATGATAAAGGACATTAAGAGTGGACTTGATAAAACCAAGCGAAATGAGATAACTGAGCAGGAAGGCAAGATTCTTGAAAACCTAGAGAGCAAAGAAGATGTAATGTATGGTATGGAGAATTTGCGTGCCGCAATATCTTCTGCTGTTCATGAAAAGGAAGATGACGGAACGATCACAGCAAAAGATATTCAATCGCTGAAATATTTAAATGCCGGTATGCCCATTGCTCTTCGTGCAGTTGAGCAGGACGCATTTTCGGTGCCGCTTGTAATCGGAGACGAAGTGAGCATTATGAAGGTTTCAATCCTTCGCGACGGAAACAGTGCAGGTGAAGTGCGGGCTACTATGGACACCGGAAAATATGGAGCTTTAGAGGCATTTGTTCATGTGTCGGGAAGTCAGGCTGAAGGTTATATTGTGACTGAAGAAGAGATGGGACAGCGCATTTTGGAGGAAAATGAGTTAACTCTTCGCTCAGCGCTTGCAAAAGCAGGAATGGAAGTCAGAGATTTAAGACTTGATGGCACAAAACCTGTTCAATATGTAAATGAGGATGAGAATATAGAAACTTCAAAATTATACAGAGTAGCGAAACAATTGCTGACGGCTATTAAGTTGATGGGTGTTGTTGCCGATAATTATACTAGTTAACATTAACAGGTATATTTTAAGAACGGGGTGACGAATATGAGACTTAACCATAATGCTCTGGCGTTTACGGCCAGTAATAACTTAAATACTATTAACAATAATCTCACAAAATCAATGGAGAGACTATCTTCGGGATATAAGATTAATAAGTCATCTGATGCTCCGGCTTCTAAAGCTATAGCACAGCGAATGCAAGCCCAGATAAGAGGATTGGACAGAGCGGTTGATAATTCCAATGATGGTATATCGCTTATTCAGACTGCGGAGGGTGCTCTTGATGAGGCTCACTCAGTACTTGAAAGAATGAGAGAGCTTGCTGTTAAGGCTGCAAATGACACCCTTGATGAAACTGATCGTGATGCTATACAGGCGGAGATTGAACAGCTTCAGGATGAGCTTGACAGAATTTCCGATACCACAGAATTTAATGGAAGGAAATTGTTAAACGGTGAGCTCAACAAGAAGGGTTATACAGATAATGATTCGCTTTCTATTGTTGAAATAGGAGGGGATATTGAACCGGGTGATTACGGCATTAAAGTTAACAGCAACGGAACTCAGGCAAAAACCAATATAAATGTTGTTCCTGACGGAAGCGTAATAACCAGGGAGCAGGCGGGTATTGTTTCGATTAACGGACTCGAAATCAATATTTCTGAGGGGATGACGGGAACGGAAGTTAATGAACGTATCCGCGATGCTGCAGGAAAGGTTGGGGTCGATGTTGATATGACTACCGGTGAGGTCAGTACTGTAGAATATGGCCTTAATCAGTATATTAAGATGGATGCATCGTCTGACGAGCTCAAAGGACTTTTGGGAGTTGATGGTACGGAATATAACGGTACAGATGCATCGGTTGACTTTGGAACCGACGGCGGTAAAAGGGTTGGTTTTAGTGATACAGCGACTATAACGGCAGATGGTAACAGAATAACAGTTACCGATAAAAACGGATTTAAGATGGTATATGATGTTGATCCTGAAAGCGGTCCGGTGGATAATATAAATGTTAAAGTGCTCTCGGCAGGTCCGATGGTTTTACAGATTGGTAATAACGAGGGACAGACTTTTAATGTTAACATTAATAAGACAACAGCTGAAGCGTTAGAGATTAACCATATTAATGTTTATACACATGCTTATGCGATTGATGCGGTTGATAAAATTGATGCAGCAGTTGCTAAGATTTCGGGTATTAGATCATCTCTCGGTGCGTATCAGAACAGACTTGATCACACGATCAATAACCTTGATACGGCAAATGAGAATCTCACCAGTGCGATATCACGTGTACAGGATACTGATATGGCAGAAGAGATTACTGAATATACATTGCAGAACGTGCTCTCACAGAGTGCTTTGCAGATGCTTACAAAGTCAAATGCAAGACCGGAAGGACTTTTACAGTTATTCCAAAGATAAAATAAGTGTTTCGCAATTACCTAAATAAAAGAATAGATGGTAAGGAGAAGTGTTATGACGAATGAAGAGATGAATGTATATAAAATGCGCATTACGCAGGCGGGTGTGGGTGAACTTAATGTAATCATGTTAGAGATGGAAATACAGTGGCTTAAGGAGGGCATGGATTCCTACAAAGCAGGGGATATTGACAGCTATTGTGATGAACTTGACAAAGCCTCATTGACACAGATTGAGTTAATGAATATACTTAATCTTGACAACGAGGTTTCTAAGGATGTTTACTCTGTATATATTTATTTTAACAAGCAGATTATTAATTCCAAAATAAAGAGACAACCTCAGGAACTTGACAGGGTTATCGCCATGCTTGAAAAGTATTTAGACAGCTTTAAGAAGATTGCAGGTACCGATATGGATGGTCCTGTCATGCGGTCGAGTGAAAAGGTTTATGCAGGTCTTACCTATGGCAATGGTGGACTTGTGGAGAGTAGTATCGGCGGCACGGAATACAAAGTTTAATTATTATAATTTGGAGGACTTGGTTCAATGAAAAAAGATGACTGCATTTTTTGCAAAATTGCAAACGGAGAGATACCATCAACAACTATTTATGAGGATGATGATTTCAGAGTGTTTTTTGATATAGCTCCGGCGAGTAAGGGGCATTGTCTGATAGTACCAAAGGAACATTTTGATGACGTATTTGCCCTTGATGAGAAGACTGCCGGAAAGTTGTTTGCTTTGGCAACAAGAGTTGCAAACAGCCTCAAACAGGAGCTTGATTTAGAAGGTCTTAACATAGTTCAGAATAATGGTACTATTGCAGGACAAACTGTATTTCATTTTCATATGCATTTAATCCCACGTTACAAGGGTGATACGGTAAATGTTGGATGGAAACCGGGAGAGGCTGATATGGATGAGCTTTCCAAACTAGCAGAAAAAGTTGGAAAAAACATCTGATTTTTGATAAGTCTAAGCATTAGGTCAGGCAACAAAAAAGCGGGTTTTAAACCCGCATATATATAAAGTGAAGAATTAACAGATGCAGTGGGTAAAACGTATAGAAGAACCACTGCATTTTGTTGTTTCCGCGTTTACCGTTATAGAAATGTATGAGTAGTATAGCGATGAGTCCCGGAAGTTCAGCTATTCCGAAAAACAGATAAAAAATCAATCCGGAAAGTATGAGTTGTATCAGAAATTTCTCACGGAATTGTTCTGTGATATAGAACATACATATCAGAAGTACACCGCCAACACCGTAATCACAATGTATGAAATATGCAAGAGCAAATAAAATGACAAAAGGTATTGAATATAACCTGTTTGTTCTGTTTTCTTCTAAACAGAATAAACAGGCAAGTCCTATTGCCAGAGTGAGAAATACATTCTGATTATTTGGATTATAGACGGTATTGAAGAATGCCAGATCAAAAGGTACCTCGGAAATAACCGCAAAAACCAGCAAACGTGCAAGGTAATTGATAGGACTTTTTGTATGATGAAATCCTTCTACGATCAGAAAACAGAATATCGGAAAAGCAACTCTGCCAATCCCCCTGAATATAAGGTATTGATTTGTTCCGCTATTGATAAATATATATCCTATATGGTCAATAAGCATTGCTATGACTGCAATCATTTTGAGTGTAAAATTGTCCCAAAATCCTTTTCTTTCTGACATTTTTGAGTTCCTCTTTTTTATAGTAATTCGGTGTAGTAAGTATACCAAATGAGCATATAAGATACAATAATTTTTTTACATTTAATAATTTATGTAGCATTTACACAGAATAATTGTTATAATGTAATGATGTAGAATTGCGAAAACTATAAAATGGCGTAGTAATTCATACATTAAGAGAAAAGAAGAGAGGTTAATTTGTAATGGCAAGAGAAGAGAAATTCAAGACTGTATCATTTGGTGGCTATGATAAAACGGCGGTAGATAGCTATATTGACGAAATGAAAAAAACACATGACCAGGATATTGCAGACCTAAAACAGACAATAGCAAAATTATCGGAGACAGTAAAAAATCTTCAGCTTGTTAAAGACAGTATGAGCTCTGAATCAAATCAGGCAATTGAGAATATGCAGAAATATAATGAGTCTTTACAGAAGGAACTTGATAAGGCTAACAGAAAATTAGAAGAGCAAGAGGAAAACTCAAAAGCTTATACAGAGAAGCTTGAGGTTATTTCCAGAACTTTGGTGGAGACCAATGAGCGCTGTGATACGATGTTGAAAGAAGCTGAAACCAAGAGTAAAAAGATGGTTGAAGAAGCTGAGACTAACAGTAAGGCAATGTTGTTATCAGCAAAGGAAGAAAGTGACAAATTGCTTTTAGACGCAAAGAGCCAGAGCAATTATATGGTGACAGATGCTGAAAAGAGAAGCAAAAATATAATAGAGGATTCTGAAAAGCAGAGCGCCAATATTATTAAACGTGCAGAAGAAGAGAGAGATTCGCTTCGCGTGCGCGCTGAGGAAGAGTATAAGCAGTCGACAGCTAAGACAAACGCTGAATGTCAGAAAATGATTGCTGATGCAGAGAGCGAAAAAGAAAAAATGTTGGCGGATGCAAGACAGAAGGTTTCTACTATCCGCGGTTCGATGAAGCGTGAATGTGAGAATGTTAGTAATTATATGGCAAGTCTTATGGAATCGGTAGAGGGAGTGGTTAAAGCCTGCAACGAGACTAAGACTATCACTGATAAGGCATTTGGAGCAATAGAACCGCCGAAGGATAAGCAGGAGAACACAAGCGCAGAAGAGGAGATTCCTCAGATTAAATTCTAGTTATACAGTGGGGAGATGCGGCATCAGATAACGCTTGATAGTAGCAGAAGGTATAATGTACAAATGATTGCAGGAGGTTTTTTTGGTGGACAGTAAAAGAATAGATATTTTTAAAGAATTCGCATCGTATATTGAATATCCAATGGTAGTTTTTGAAGCTGAGTCAGGAAAGATTTTGGATATAAATGACGAAGCTAAGCAGTTGCTTGGCAATGATGTGAAAAATATTCATATTGAACCGGGGAGAGTGCTTACAAAACGGGATTTTTGGAATATGTTAAAGTCCAAGAAAAGCCTTATTTGGCACAGGATAAGAATGGTGACCGACGGGAATGAACAACTTGTTTCCGGTCTGGTCAATGAGACGAGTGTTGACGGAGAATTGATCTATTCAGTGATGTTCGAATTAAGGGCGGATATGAATATCGGAAGTCTTACACTTGAAAGAATTGTAAACCATGGAAGGATTATTGCTGTTCATGTTGGTCTGGATGAAGATGGAAAACGACACGTTGAGTATGCTTCACAGAATATTACCCAATACGGATATTCAAGAGTTGAGCTTTATGATAATGGAATGATGCTTGAAGATATGGTCTGCCCTGAAGATGTTGAGAATCTTGAGGAAGATATGAAGATGGCAGTAGAACAGCAGATGGATGAAAGCTCGCATGAATGCAGAATACTTACTGTCGAGAAAGATCTGGTTCCGGTCAGAATGCTTATTCACTATAACTATGATGGTAATGGAGTGCTTACGGATTACGAGGTTCTGGCGCTAGACAGGAAGGAAGAACTGAAAAACCGTGATGAGAATCAATATCTTTCTGATGCAATATCTAAGATGAAGAGTGTTGTGATTGTCAAATCATTTCAGGCAGGGCGGAGAATCCTTAAGTATATATCGCCTAACGCAAATATTCTCGGCATGAATGTTGATGCGTTAAGACAGGGTAATAAGCTTACAGAGGATTATGTTCATCCGGAAGACAGGGATCTGGTTATAGATTCTATATATCAGGCAGTTGCTAATGGTGTGGCAGAGCTGGATAATACATTCCGTATAGTCAGAGACGATGGCAAGATGGTATGGGTTGAGGCTCATTTAACCATTAACCGTATATCTGACGGAGAAGCAGAGGTTGCATTTCTGGTAAATGATATAACAGAGCAAAAAGAGATGGAGCAGGAGGTTGCCAACATGATAATGGCGAGTGAAGAGAAACTTGCTATGTCAGTGGAGTATCAAAAAACAGACGTTCATAAGGATCATGATATTTTTGAGGTGGGCAGCAGGCTTCAGCTTATGGCAGAGAGTGTGGGTGTATATGCCGGTTACTATATTGTGGCGCTGGCGGAAGACGGAAGACTACTTACCAATCCGATAGGACCGGCTAAGAATATGGGAGTGTTTTACGATATAGTTGAACGTCCGGAAATACAGGTTAAGATTAATGAAATCAGAGAGCAGGTCAAGATTCAGAAGATTTCTAAAAGTGTAGACATTGATCTGGCTGGAATTCCTGTGAGTATGACTTTTGCACCGATTATAGTGAATGAGGCCGTTAAAGCTTTCTGGGTGCTTGCAGCCATAGATGGTGAGGGAATCGTGGAGATGGGAGACATGATTGAAGCACAGTGGCAGCTCGCATCAAAAATAGTTAATGATTTCTACGAAAAAGACCGTATAGAAGAGGCTATTAAGAATAAAAAATTAACCGAGTTTAAACTGAAAAGAGAGAAACAGGAACGCAAAGTTCTGCAGGAGCTTCTAAATATTGCGCTGAAGGAGGGAGAAGCAGGGCTTGGCGAAATGTGTCAGAGAATAGGTATGTATCTGTCGGTTTCATATATTGGCATTTATACGGAGAATAGGGAGACGGAGAATGCGGGAAAATACTTTATATGGACTCAGACAGATGATGAGAATGTTTTCTTTGACCGCATGGAACTTTCGGTATCAGAAATAAAGGAAATTGAGAAGCTGACGGAAGAGAAGAGCGGTATATCAGCTACAATCAGATCTAAGAAACCGTTTATGTCGGAACTGCTTCACAACTCTAATATGAAGTTTATAGCCATAGAGATAATGACACCTGGAGTGGATGCCGGAGGTTATATTGCATTTGGAGATCCGTCAAGAGAAGAAAAGTTTGATAAAAATGAACAGTATTTTGTAGCTACAGCGACCAAGCTTATCCAGCAGGTTGTGTTCCAGAAACAGTATGTGGTCAAAAAAGATACAATAAGAGAAGGTTTCCTGGAAACCTATGACCATATCAGAGATGCTGTATTTGTTAAGAATAATGAAACAGGAGAGATAATCTTTGCCAATAAGGCGATGGACAAGCTGTTCGGATACAGTCTTGTAGGTATCAAGGCTCAGGAAATTGTTAATGATCAGCTGGAGCAGTACAGACAGATTTCTGGTATAAAGAAAAGATTCATAGCCAATAACAAGGTGTCAAAATGGCAAAGTTATTTAAAGGAATTAGATCAGATAATGAATGTTGTAGAGATAAAATTAAATGTATTTACAACTGCAGATTTAAGTCTTGTTATTCTTAAAAAGAATAAAAATAAATGATCATTTGCCTGATTGGGTTAAGAAATAATCTGATTTTGGCGATATATATATGAAAGGGGCATAGTAATGGCAAGTTCAGACATAGGAATTGATTTGGGTACGGCCAGTATCCTTGTATACGTTAAAGGTAAAGGTGTTGTTTTGAAAGAGCCTTCTGTTGTAGCTTTTGACAGAGACACCAATAAGATTAAGGCAATTGGTGAGGAAGCAAGGCTTATGCTTGGTAGAACCCCCGGTAACATTGTGGCAGTCCGACCACTTAGACAGGGAGTGATTTCTGACTATAAGATAACAGAGAAGATGCTTAAGTATTTTATACAGAAAGCGGTTGGTAAGAGCTTTTTCGGAAGAAGACCGAGAATATCTGTATGCGTACCAAGTGGGGTGACCGAGGTTGAAAAGAAAGCCGTTGAGGATGCTACTTATCAGGCAGGAGCAAGAGATGTATCAATAATTGAAGAACCGGTTGCAGCTGCAATTGGAGCAGGAATTGATATATCACGACCATGCGGCAACATGATAGTTGATATCGGTGGAGGAACTGCTGACATAGCGGTAATTTCACTTGGAGGAACAGTTGTCAGTACATCTATTAAGACTGCCGGAGATGATTTTGACGAAGCGATAGTACGTTTTATGAAAAGGAAACACAATCTTCTTATAGGTGAGAGAACCGCTGAGGAGATTAAGATAAAGATAGGAACCTGTTACAGAAGACCGGAGAATCTTACTTTAGATATTAGAGGAAGAAATCTGGTTACGGGCCTTCCGAGAACTGTAACGGTTTCTTCAGAGGAAACAGTAGAAGCATTAGAAGAGGTAACTGAGGAGATAATTGAAGCGGTTCACTCTGTTCTGGAGAAAACTCCACCGGAGCTTGCTGCAGACATTGCCGACAGAGGTATAGTGCTTACAGGTGGTGGCGCAATGCTTCATGGATTGGAAGAATTAATTGAGGAAGAAACCGGCATTACAACTATGACGGCAGAAGATCCGCTTACATGCGTTGCAATTGGTACCGGTAAATATATAGAATTTTTAAGTGGCGCAATGGATGAAGAATAGTTACAAAGACGTGTAGTTTATTTTTCAAAATAAGAAAAGGAGTGACGAGATGGTAAGAGGTCTTTACACAGGATGGACCGGTATGGTCAATGAGCAGAAACGCTTAGATGTTATTACCAATAATATGGCTAATGCTGATACCACCGGTTACAAAAAACAGGGTGTCACCTCCCAGTCCTTTGATGATGAGCTGACCTTAAGGATTCATACCGATAATGAGTATAGTGGTGTGCACTATAAGATTGGCAATATGAATCTTGGAGTGAAGATAGGAGAGACCTATCATGACTTCTCACAGGGAAGCTTAAGGGAAACAGGGAACACCTATGATCTGGCACTTAGTGGAGACGGATTTTTTACCATTCAATTCACAAACAAGCAGGGTGAGACTTCAACGAAATATACGCGTGATGGCTCATTTACTGTTAACACGGAAGGTTATCTTGTTACCAAGGATGGGGATTATGTGTTGGATTCGAATGGTGGAACTATCCAGATACCGGGTGCCCAGACAGCGGTAAACGTTTCGTTTGACAGTAAGGGAACTCTTACTGTTGACGGAACTGAGATTGCAACCTTGGGAATTGCGCGGTTTGATAATCCTCAGGCATTGCTCTTATATGGGGAGAACATGTATGAGGCAACAGAGGCCGCAGGATTGCAGGCTGACGGTGATTCGATTGTACATCAAGGATATTTGGAGATGTCCAATACCAATGTTATTAAAGAAATGGTTGATATGATAACGATTACCAGAGCTTATGAAGCAGGTCAGAAGATCGTTCAGACCATGGATGATACTTTGGATAAATCTGTTAATGAGATAGGTAGATTATAAGGTTGACTGGGATATATGCGGCTGTGATGAATAGAACGGTTGCGAATATATAATGGATTAGGAGGTAATTATTATGATGAGATCATTGTGGTCTGCAGCGTCAGGTATGATAGCGCAGCAGACAAATCTTGATAACATAGCGAATAATCTTTCCAATGTTAATACAACGGGATATAAGAAAGATACAGTGGAATTTAAGTCGCTGTTATATCAGACATTACAGTCAAAGTCCACTAATAATACAGGTGAGAACAAACCTATTCCTGCGCAGGTTGGATTGGGAACAAGGACTGCGTCTATTACAACTGTATTTACACAGGGTAACCTGCAGGCAGTGGATAATCAGAGCTATATGGCTATTGAGGGAGATGGTTTTTTCAAGGCCAGAAATGAAGACGGTGATGTGTGTTACACCAGAGATGGTAGTTTTAATCTGATGAATACTGATGATGGTGTGATGCTTTGTACTTCAGACGGGCATCCCATTTTAGACCAGAATAATAACAATATAGTAATACCTAAGACTTATACAGTAGACGGTAAGGAGTATAAGACTACCGGACAGATATATGTTAATCGTGAAGGTGACATATCATTTGAATACAATGATACAGACAAGAATGTTCAGGTGAAAATTCCTATGACGGATACAGCTAATGGACAGAATTACAACAAGAAGATTGGTGTTGTACAATTTTCTAATCCGTCAGGTCTTGATCAGGCGGGAGATAACCTTTATAAAGAGACAGTAGCATCAGGTGCGCCTATTGAGGAGAGCACGAACGACGGACTTAAGAAAAGTTCGGTGCATCAGGGATATCTGGAAATGTCAAATGTACAGGTTGCTGATGAGATGGTTAATATGATAGTTGCACAGAGAGCATATGAGATGAATTCGAAGGCTATACAGGCTACGGATGAGATGCTCCAACAGGCGAACAATTTACGTAGATGATTGTTGATTTGTTTATTGACATCCTCAGTATGCGTATACTAGAATGATGGGTGTGGATAAGGAGGATTATATGGCTATAACCGGTGTTGATCCAAGCAGTTACTACAGCGATTATTATTCTGATGTCTCTAAAGTATCAAAAGACGCTTTAGAGAAGACTTTATCAGGCGTAGATAAAGAGGCGTCAGAGGAAGAACTGCTGAAGGCGTGCAAGGAATTTGAGGCATATTTTGTCGAACAGATTTTTAAAGGGATGGAGAAGACTGTCATGAAGGCGGATGATGAGGATTCGGAAACATCAATGTATACTACATACTTTAAGGATATGCAGACACAGGAATACGCAAAAGCAGCCACAGAACAGGGCGAAGGGATTGGACTGGCCAATCAGCTTTATCAACAGATGAAGAGAAATTATGGATTATAATAATTGACATGAGAGGTATGTGATATGAAGGTCGAAAAATTGACAGAGAGCGAAGAGTTGGTCATGAAGGCAATCTGGGATTGCAAGAAAGAACCCGTTTTATCGGATGTGGTGGAAAGAGTTGACGGTTTTTACGGAAAAGAGTGGAAACCGCAGACAGTATCGACATTTTTAGCAAAACTGGTACGCAAGAATTATCTTAAGTTGGTAAGAAATGGTAAGATATATACTTATAAAGTACTTGTACCTGAGGAGGTTTACAGAAGAAAACTATATAGACAGCATATAAGCTTTTGGAATCATAATGATATTGTTGAGTTTGTTGCCGAAATGATTTCTAACAAGGATTTATCACTTGATGATATTGAGGCAGCCAAGAAGTTAGTTTAAAAGTTATGCGATATATATAGAAAGGGCAAGGTGCATAGTACCTTGCCCTTTGGTAATCTATTATTTGATTTATTGGCGCTTCTTTGTCTTGACGGTATTTCTTATTTCCACAGTCTTTGAAGGGGTTGGAAATGGTTCAAAGAAATATTGTACAGGTACGTTGAGTTCCCTGCTGATGTTAAACAGGATTTCTAAAGAAAATGACTGGCTTGAATTTGGCGTTTCAATTCTGCTTAAATAAGCTCGTGAAATATGAATTCTCTCGGCAAGTTCTTTTTGGGTATAGTTGGCACGCCTTCTGTAGAAGGCAATATGTTCGCCGAGCTCAACAAAAAGATCACGATTCTCAAAAGATGGATATGAAGAATCTACATCAACTTTCATATTACGCTATACCTCCGTGCTCACTGTAAGTTATACTTTGCTTGTGAGTATAGTGCATATGATCAATAAAATACACATATGTTAACGTACGGTTATATTGTGATAACTACATGTTAACATATAATCTGAAAAACAGGATGATAAAAAATGGAAAAACAGGGTATTGTTTCAAAAATAATTTATAAAAACGACAAAAATACATATATTGTTTTTGCGGTCGAGACTGATGACGGTGATGATGAGACTATGACAGGATATATTACCGGGATAGAAGAAGGAATGTACATTAAAGTTTCGGGAGGATATAAAGAAAACCGTCAATATGGATTGCAATTTGTAGTTTCAGAATATGAAGTTGCCATGCCTGATGATATATATAGTATGGAAAGATATTTAGGTTCAGGTGCTATTAAAGGCGTAGGCGCTATTATGGCAAAACGCATAATTAAGAAATTCGGCACAGATACCTTCAGAATAATTGAGATGGAGCCGGAAAGACTTGCCGAAATTAAAGGTATTTCTGAGAGGAAAGCCAATGAGATAGGTGTACAATTCATCGAGAAACAGGAGATGAGAGAGGCACTGATGTTTTTATCAAAGTATGGGATATCATCGGCTCTGGCTGTTAAAATATACACTGAATATGGTGGCAGGCTATATGCGATAGTCAAAGAAAACCCATATAAGATAGCTGAGGACATAAGCGGAGTTGGCTTTAAGACGGCTGACGCAATTGCAATGCGTGGCGGTATAGGAATTCTTTCGGAGTTTCGCATAAGGGCTGCTATATTATACACACTTAATCAGGCTGCGGGACTTGGACACATTTATCTTCCAAAGAATACCCTGGTCAGTTGGACAGTGCAACTTCTGGAAAAGGATGGAAAACAGGAACAGATAAATGCAGAAGATATGGCGATTTCACTGGATAATGTGGAAACGCAGCTTTTTAATCTGGGAGTAGACAGGAAAGTGGTAATAAAGGATATTAACGGTGAAGAGGTCGTTTATTCACCTTATTATTACGGTCAGGAGAAAAATACGGCCAGAAAGCTTATTGAGCTTGGACTTACAAAAAATGTTGAAGATCATGGGATAGATAAGGCTATCAGCAGGATTGAAGAACATACGCATATTCATTTGGATGAAATGCAGAAGGAAGCTGTGATACAGGCGGCAAAGAATGGTGTGACTGTGATAACCGGAGGTCCGGGAACAGGAAAGACAACTACTATAAATGCGATTATCAGATATTTTGTAGATGAAGGCTATGATCCACTGCTTGCGGCTCCGACGGGAAGGGCTGCAAAACGAATGACGGAGGCGACGGGTTATGCTGCACAGACAATACACAGACTTTTGGAAATTTCCGGAGTCGGTATCGATGACGAATCCGGCAGGGTGGCAGGTTTTGAAAGAAATGCAGACAATCCGTTAGAGGCGGATGTTATTATTATCGATGAAATGTCTATGGTAGATCAACCCCTTATGCATGCACTGGTAGAGGCAATACCGTATGGCGCTCATTTGATATTGGTCGGTGATCAGGACCAGCTGCCGTCTGTCGGGGCGGGTAATGTTTTGAAGGACATAATACGCTCGAAAATGCTGCCGGTGGTATCTCTTAAGAGGATATTCAGACAGGAGACCGGAAGCAGTATTGTTGAAAATGCACACAAAATTAACAATGGTGAACCGATAGTTTTGGATAATAGGAGCAAGGATTTTTTCTATGTTCCAAGAGACGGTGCGCATGAAACCTTAACAGAGACGGGAGCGCTCCTTTCAAGAAAGCTGCCGCCTTATGTCGGATGTACATCTTCAGAGATACAGGTTTTAACACCTATGCGTAACGGTCCACTCGGTGTGAATGTTTTAAATGCAGAGCTTCAGAAGGTGTTAAACCCTCCGACGAAGGACAAAAAGGAAAAAGAGCTTGAAAGTGGTATAATCTTTAGAGAAGGCGATAAGGTTATGCAGATACGCAATAATTACAAGCTTGAATGGTGCATTTACAGTGAAAAGGGCAGGTTCAGAGCTGAGGAGGGTCTTGGAATATTTAACGGAGATATGGGTGTAATTAAGGAAATTGATGAGTATAATGAGGAGGTCATTGTTACATTTGATGATGACAAAGAAGTAAGATATCCATACAATATGCTGGATGAATTGGAATTATCATATGCAATTACAATCCATAAGTCCCAGGGAAGTGAATATCCTGCAGTTGTTTTACCATTACTTAACGGGCCTAAGATTCTTATGAACAGAAATCTTCTGTATACGGCGGTTACGCGTGCTAGGAATTGCGTTGTTATTGTCGGAAACGGATATATGGTTGAGACGATGATAAGGAATAATGATGAGCAGAAACGGTATTCATCGTTGGATTTGAGACTTAAAGAGTTTGGACAGGTTTAAGACAATTTACGAAAACAAACTATAAAATACACAGCTTACGGTAGTTTCACTTATAATATCACAATTGCTTAAATTAGAAGAAAAAAGAATGGATGAGAGAGAAGGGATAATAATTGGCGGGGAGTATAGTGGATTTGATGTTTCCACAGAGGTGTCCGGTTTGTGGGCAGATAAGACCGTATGGGAAGGATGGAATGTGTGAAAAGTGCAAGATGGATGTTCCATGGATAAATGAGCCGGTGTGTCTTAAATGTGGAAAACAGATTGAAAATGAAGAAGACGAATACTGTGAAGATTGCAGGAGGATACCTAAGAATTTTGAAAGGTGCTTTGCTGCATTTGCCTATGAAAATAAGGTGAAAGCTTCGATATATGAGTTTAAATACAAGAATCAGAGGGATTATGCGCGAGTCTATGCTGACTGTATTATGAAGAGGTATGGAAGAAATTTTTTGATATTAGGCATAGATGGCATAGTGCCTGTCCCCGTACATCCCAATAAGAGGAGAAAGCGTGGCTATAATCAGGCGGAGCTGTTGGCAAATGAACTGTCAAAGAGGATTGGTGTACCTGTTTATCCGGATTACCTGTTTAGGTGTAATGACACAGCGCCTCAAAAAGAATTAGATGATGCAGAGAGGATTAAAAATCTAAAAAATGCTTTCAAAATTGGCAAAAATGATGTAAAATTAAATACAGTATTATTGGTTGATGACATATACACAAGTGGGGCGACCGTGGTCTCATGTACGGAGGTGCTCAAGACTTATGGAACGGGTAAAGTGTATTGTAGTGTTATCGCAATAGGAAGAGGGTATTCATAAGTGTTGGTTTAATTACAAGACAAGGAGGTTACATTTATGGAAGTGAGAACATGCCGACAGTGCAAAAGAATTTTTAATTATCTGACAGGTCCTAATATCTGTCAAAGTTGTAAAGAAAAGCTTGAAGAAAAGTTTCAGGAAGTTAAGCAGTATGTTGAGGAGAATCCTTCAGATGGAATCACACAGGTTGCAGCTGCAAATGATGTGTCTGCTAAGCAGATTCAGCGTTGGATAAGAGAGGAGAGATTGGCTTTTTCCGAAAAATCAGGTGTGGGAATAGACTGCGAGAGTTGCGGAGCTATGATTCGTTCAGGAAGACTTTGTCAGAAGTGCAAAGATAATTTGCTGGGGAAAGTTGATGATATGTATAAGACTGAAGATTCAGTTGTTGCAAGGAAGCATAGAGAAGCGGCAAGAATGAGATTTATGGATAAATGAGCAAATATTAATTGGACTGCCGGAGTGTGTTTTCGGCAGTCTTTCATATTTTGACAGGTTTTGTTGGTTGAATAATAAGGCTATGCCTGCTTTTTTATTATTTTTAAAATAAACTATAATGATTTTTGCAATTGTTCCGATATAATATATGAGTTTATTAAAATATCTTTATAGTCAACCGGGTAATACCGGTGCTAATTAAGGAGGAAGGTGTAACCATGAGAGTTGGAGCATATAATCAAATTTCCCAGGTTTACGGGACATCAAAAATTTCAAAAGGTTATAATACAAATGCAGTAGGAGCAGGAGCTACTTTAGATAAAGTATCATTTTCGAGTGTTGCAAAGGATATGCAGATAGCAAAGAATGCACTTAAGAATGTTCCTGATATCAGAGAAGATAAAGTTAATGAGCTTTCTGCAAAAATGGCAAACGGAACCTATCAGGTTAGTCCGGAAAGTTTTGCTGATAAGCTGATCGCGGCATTTGAAGCAAAATCAATTTAGACCGATATATTATGATATTTCGATAAGGAGAAGGCTATGGCAAGCTTAATTGAGAATCTTATTACGGTTTTAGAAGAAGAAAGCAGCCTGTATGACGAACTTACGAAGGAATCTATGGCTAAGACTCCTGTGATAGTAGCCAATGATCTGAAGCGCTTATCTGATGCTAATGCAAGAGAACAGAAAATCGTTGATGATATTACAGCTGTGTCTCACAGAAGGGACAAGATACTCACTGAGATTGCAACAGTATTGGGAAGGGATGCGAAGACCATCACTGTTTCGGAAATTATCAAAGCAATGGAGAAACAGCCGGAATTTCAGCATCCTTTGATTGTTGTTAAGGACAAGATGCTGAAACAGGTAGAGGAGCTTAGACAGGTTAATCTTCATAATCAGGAGTTGTTAAAAGAAGCGCTGGAGATGACAGAGTATTCGATTAATCTTGTACAATCACTTAATCAGGCGCCGGAAACTGCTAACTATAGTGGTGCTACATACAGTGGAGCGACACTCGGAGGTGCAAGATCCTCATTTGATACAAAACAGTAAAGCGTTATTTTTTATAGAAAGGAGAGACGATTATGGCAACTACATTGGGCAATTTTTATGTTGGTGCAACAGGCATGCAGGCAAGTCAATACGCTCTTAATGCTACGGCACATAATATAACCAATGCAGAAACGGAAGGATATTCCAGACAGCAGGTTATTATGTCGGATCTCTCTTATCATACTTTTGGAAGCAGCGCTGTAGGTAAGAACCAGCAGGGACTTGGAACCAAGGTGGCGGACCTTAGATTAGTAAGAGATCGTTTTATAGATAAGGCGTACCGCAATGAGGTTGGGCGTGAACAGTTTTATCAGTCCAAATATGATGTGGTTTCCGAGGTTGAGAATTATTTCGGCGAGTTGGAAAGCAGTGATTTTCGTTCTTATATGCAGAACCTGTGGTCGTCTGCACAGGAGCTTCAAAAGGAGTCTAACAGTATTGTTACCAGAAGTTCATTTATTGCAAGTTGTGTTACATTTGCCGATCAGTCCAATGAGATATTCAAACAGCTTACGACATATCAGAAGAATCTCAATACTGAGATCAAGGATCAGGTTGATGAGATAAATGAGCTTGCTAATAAGATATATGATCTTAACTATAAGATTACCAAGATAGAGGCAGCGGGAGTTGAGAGTGCTAATGATTACAGAGATATGAGAGATGCTGCTCTTGATAAGCTTGGTGGATTGGTATCGTTAAGCTACAAAGAAAATGCTGATGCCGGAGTGGATGTATATATTGAGAACAGGTGCCTGGTCAGTATGGATAAAGTCTATGAACTCGATGTAAGACCGGCCAGTGATTCGTGTGAATATTATATTCCTGTATGGAAGGATGATCAGGCGGACTTATTTACTTTATCTAGAGTTCCGGATGCTGATGCGGGAACAGATGTTGGGTCGCTCAAAGGAATAATAATGTCGAGAGGCGACTGGGTAGCAAATTATACGGATATTCCGATTACACCGAAAGCACCGGTAAGACCGATAGAGTCTGGTTATGAAAATGATGCAGAGTATCAAAGTGCTTTGCTTCAGTATCAGACGGATTATAATAATTATCAGATTGAATATGAGGAATTTGCGAAAGAAAGAGACTATTATAATACTTATCTTGAACCGTATACTGTTAATAATATTATAGCACAGTTTGATCAACTGGTTCATGGTGTTGTAACTAAGATTAACGATATACTGTGTCCTAACAAAGAGATTACGCTTGCTAACGGTCAGACTATGACAGTTTTAGACTGGGAAAATGCAGGTTATGGTATGGGTGCAGACAATATGATTCAAGGTACAGAACTTTTCATAAGAAATACTGTCCCAAGATATAAAGATGAAGTTGAAGTGACATTGGCGGATGGAACCAAACAAAAGGTAAGGGAACTTAATCCTGAATATGAGGATGAATATCTTTCGATGTATACCCTGGGTAATTTTCAAGTTAATGATAAACTTATTAAGAACCCGAGTTTGTTAACACTGTCAAATGCACAAAACGAGGAATTGCAGAGTGTTGCGGATAAGTTGGTTCAGGTGTGGAATGAAGATTTCACAACACTTAACCCGAACAGTCTTGTCACCAACAATTTTATGGGATACTATAAAGAATTTATAGCTGATTTTGCTAATAAAGGTAGAACTTATAACGGAATTGCAGAATCACAGAACAAATCAGTTAAGGAACTGGAAAATCAGAGACAGTCAGTTGTTGGAGTTTCTACTGATGAAGAACTTAGTAACATGATCAAATTTCAGCAGGGCTTTAATGCAGCTTCAAGATATTTTACTGTTGTATCAGAAATGGTGGAGCATCTTATCAATAAATTGGGATAGTTCTATCAGTAAAGGAGGGGTAATATGCCGTCAACATTTTTGGGATTGAATACAGGGTTGTCAGGACTTTCTTATTATCAGGCAAATCTTAATACAACTGCACATAACATATCCAATGCCGATGTGAAGGGATACAGCAGACAGGTGGTGGGTTCTAAGGCATCTACCCCTATTCGTGTGAGTAATACAGCAGGTATGATGGGTACCGGTGTTGAGATGACCGGTATAGAACAGCAGAGAAATGTCTACTATGACACCAAGTATCATGCTGCCGAATCAAAATATAATGAGTATAAGGCAAAACAGGAACAATTGGATCAGATGCAGACATATCTTAATGAGATGCAGTCTGAGACAGGATACACGAAACTATTGTCAAAATTAGACAGTGCAATGCAGGATCTTGCCGCCAGTCCGGCTGACGCAACCTATAGAACACAGTTTATACAGTGTGTTAACAATTTTACAGATCTTGTTAAAGAGACTGCTACAAACTATCAGAATTCGCAGAGAGATATCAATAATGAGATAGCAATACATGTGGATGAGATCAATTCTATAGCATCACAGATCTTTACTCTTAATCAGCAGATTATGAATATTGAAACCAGATGGGGCGATGCCAATGATCTTAGAGATCAGAGGGAGGTTCTTGTAGATCAGCTTTCAGAACTTATAAATGTTGAGGTCAACGAAGTACCGATTACCTATGGTATTGGTGCGGAGGCTACAAAATCGGGTGCAAGCCGATATGAAGTCAGAATCGGCAACACAGTTTTGGTTGATGAAATGGAATGTAAACAGTTAAGGGTTGCAGCAAGAAAAGAAAATGTAAATCAGAATGATATCGATGGTTTATATGATGTGTACTGGCAGGGACTTAACGGAAGTTTAGGAGAAGAGTTAAATTTTAACAGTACTAATGTTACAGGAAGAATCAAAGGCTTGATGGATGTTCGTGACGGTAATAACTATAATCCGTTTGCGGGAACTATAGAAACTGTTAATACAAGTGATTACAGTGTGGAGGTTAGTCTTAATCCTCCTGTTTCGGTTGATAAATTAAATCTTCCTGATGAGGGTATCATTTCGCTTAACTGTAAGGATTATTATTTTGATGGATTTGAAGGAACATATGATGCCGACCATAAACTTATATCGATAAAATTCAAAAACCTAACAATGGATGATGAAAATGGTGAGAGAATAAAGGCGGATCTTGATCCCACATATCTTCTTAGTAAAGAAGCTATAATGGGAAAAAGAATTGATTGCAAGGGTATCCCCTATTACATGACACAGCTTAATGAGTTTGTCAGAACATTTTCAAATTATATGAATGATGTTGTGACAGCAGGTGCTGATGCTAACGGCGATGCCGCTTTGGATCTCTTTACAACAACTAATACCAGGGGTGAGGATTACGTTCTCACAGAGAGAGATGACGAAGGTAATATCAAGTTATCAGACAAACTGATTTCCAAAGAAGGTTCTTACTATCGTCTGACTGCACTTAACTGGGCTGTCAATCAGGATATAATGATGGATCAGAATAAGCTTGCTGTATCGTATAAGGCGGATATTGAGCAGGGGAACAAAGAAGCTAAAGGAGTGCTTGATAAAGTTATAGCCGGAATGAGTGATAGAAACATGTTTGCACAGGGTACACCAACGCAGTTTTTACAGGCTATAACCACTTCACAGGCGGTTGAAATATCAAAATATGAATCATTTTCAAAGAATATGGATGAGGTAGCTACAGTAATTAATAAGCAGAGACAATCTATTTCATCTGTAGATACTAACGAGGAAGCTGCAAGCCTGGTTATGTATCAGAACGGATATAATCTTTCAAGTAAGGTTATTTCAATATTAAATGAGGTATATGATAAGCTCATTAATCAGACGGGATGAAATTTGGGTTTGTTTAAGCTGTTTGTATGACGTACACACAATTATTATTGATTACAAGTTATGGTCGAAACTTTTATAGATATTGATATTGTGAACGGCTTCAGTGACAGCCATAATTGCTTCGGGACCCGTTCGCACTATCATTGCATTACGTAGCAGTACTAAACTCACGAATACTTTAATAAAGTATCCGTTCGCCAAGTACTGACG